>JAFOJR010000039.1 GCA_017420125.1 Oscillospiraceae bacterium
ATCCTCGCCATAATATTCCAGTTCCAGCCGACCCTTTTGGGCGCCATGATGGATGCGTACTCTGCGAGACAGCCGCTTGGTGAAATCTTTCTCCAACGACCGGTAATATGTCTGTGTTGCCCGGGTCGCCACAGGGGCAGGCACCTCTGTCTCATTTTGCAGCCGTTTCACCAACGCCTCCGTCTGACGAACCGACAGACCCTCTGCCTGGATTCGAGCAGCAGTTTTTTCCTGGGCAGCGGCGTCCTTCAGCGCCAACAACGCCCGAGCATGCCCAGCGGACAGCACCCCGTCTTCCACCTGGCGAAGCACAGAATCCGGCAACGCCAGCAGCCGTAGTGCGTTGGCTACCGCCGGACGGGACTTCCCAATCCGTACGGCGACCTCCTCTTGGGTCAGCCCGTGCTGTTCCATCAGCAGGCGGTATCCCCCGGCTTCTTCCACCGGATTTAAATCCTCCCGCTGCAAATTTTCAATCAGTGCCAACTCTGTGCTTTTACAGTTATCTGCATCGATCACCACCGCCGGCACCTGGGTCAGTCCCGCCAAATGGGCAGCTCGAAATCTTCGCTCGCCGGAAATAATCTGATACCGTCCGGGAGACAAAAGCCGCACTATAATGGGCTGTAAAATTCCATATCGGCGGATGGAGTCCGCCAAATCCTCCAGCGCTTTTTCTTCAAAATATTTTCTGGGCTGATCTGCCCGGGCTTCCAGCTGGTTCAGCGGCAGCTGGATGCTGCCGCTTTCCTGTGCGTGCATCGCGGCCTCGCCCAACAGAGCGCCCAGCCCACGGCCCAAACCTTTTGCCATAATGCTATCCTTTCTGTTTGCTCCATTTGTTCTTTTTCAGCAGTTCTTCCCCCAAGGCTCTATATGCTTTGGCCCCGCGGGAATGGGGATCGTATTCCAAAATAGGCTGCCCATGGCTGGGCGCCTCTGAAAGCCGCACATTCCGGGGGATAAAGGAGGCATAGACTTTCCCCGGGAAAAACCGCTTTACTTCCTCTGCCACCTGCACAGACAGGTTGGTTCGGCTGTCAAACATCGTGAGAAGCACCCCTTCCAGTTCCAGCCGGGGATTCAGTGTGCGCTTCACAATCCGGATGGTTTCCATCAGGTCAGACAGTCCTTCCAGCGCATAATATTCACACTGTACCGGGACCAAAATAGAATCTGCCGCGCACAGGGCATTTAATGTCAAAAGCTCCAGTGACGGGGGACAGTCGATGAGAATGAAATCATACATGTCCTCCACCTGGTCCAGCGCCTGCCGCAGCAGAAATTCCCGCTGTTCCATGGCAATCATTTCGATTCCCGCACCGGCCAGCGCCGTATGGGCCGGCAGCACATGACCCCATTTGGTCTTCACGATTCCCTGCTGGCAGGGCGTCCCGCCCACCACCACGTCATACACGTTTGGGGACGAACCCTTTTCCACGCCCATCCCGGAAGTGGAATTGGCCTGAGGGTCAAAATCGCAAAGCAGCACCCGTGCTCCTTCGACAGCCAATGCTGCCGTCAGGCTGACACATGTGGTGGTCTTGCCCACGCC
>JAFOJR010000040.1 GCA_017420125.1 Oscillospiraceae bacterium
ATCTTCAGCAGTGCCTGCTGCACACCTTCGCCACTGACATCCCGGGTAATGGATGTGTTTTCGCTTTTCCGTGTAATTTTATCTACTTCATCTACATAGATGATTCCCCGCTGAGCCAGTTCCACATCATAATCTGCCGCTTGCAAAAGCCGCAGAAGGATATTTTCCACATCGTCCCCTACATATCCGGCTTCTGTTAAAGTTGTCGCATCTGCAATGGCAAAGGGGACACGCAAAATCCGGGCCAAAGTCTGCGCAAACAGAGTTTTCCCACAGCCCGTGGGTCCAATCATCAGGATATTGCTTTTTTGCAGTTCCACATCGTCTTCCGCTCGATCAAACAGAATTCGTTTATAGTGGTTGTAAACCGCAACAGACAGACTGATTTTTGCTTCTTCCTGTCCAATAATATACTGGTCTAAAATCGTTCTGATATCTCTCGGCGTAGGAATGGAGTCCACTCCTGTCTCCAGCCAATTCTGCCGACTTCCATTTCCAGCTTTCGCAGCATGGCGGCGTCCTTCATATTCATCATTTAAAATGCTCATACAAAGAGAAACGCATTCATTACAAATACAAGCACTTGGACCGGCAATCATCCGTTCCACTTCATCTTCCCGCTTGCCACAGAAAGAACAGCGAACCGGTTTTTTTTCTTCACTCTTCATTGTGATCTCCACCTTTCCGGCAATCATTCCGCTGCACACAGACACCATCGATCATTTGGTATCATTGTTTTCCCTTCGCAGCATTATCGGCTGTAGATCACCTTGTCAATCAGGCCATATTCTTTAGCCTCTTCCGCACTCATAAAATAATCTCGTTCACAATCTGCGGAAATAGTTTCAATGGGTTTCCCTGTGTTTTCTGCTAATATCCCATTGAGTTTTTGTTTTAATTTCAGCATACGTTCTGCCTGGATTTGAATATCTGTTGCCTGCCCTCGGGTTCCGCCGGAAGGCTGATGAATCATAATTTCTGCATTGGGCAACGCCATCCGCTTGCCTTTGGTTCCTGCGGAAAGTAAAAATGCGCCCATGCTAGCTGCCATTCCAATACAAATGGTGCTGACGTCAGCCTTGATGTACTGCATAGTATCATAAATCGCCATACCAGCTGTAACGGAGCCGCCCGGGCTGTTGATGTAGAACTGGATTTCCTTGTCCGGATCCTGTGCTTCCAGGTACAGAAGCTGGGCCACCACCAAGCTGGCAGTGACATCATTTACTTCTTCCGATAGAAAAATAATCCGATCGTTCAACAGACGAGAAAAAATATCATAAGAACGTTCGCCCCGATTGGTCTGCTCTACCACATATGGTACTAAACTCATGAGAAAGTCTCCTTTCTTTTATGTTAAACCTGTTTCCCTTTTCAGCATTTCAGCAAAGACAGGCTTCTTGAAATGGAATCAAGGAAAGTATTTCCACAACATCTTTCCTTTATTCTTTTTCCTGACACTTCATTTTTTCTGCAAAATGGGACCGCAGAAACTCCACGGCCCCATCTGAGTATATTTGATCTGCCGCCGGAGTATTTCCAATTCTCTCCGGTTTCTTCTTTGCGCGCTTTTGCGGGCAGCGGAAGACCTCATATTTACGCTTCGGTTGTTTCCTCAGCGACCGCTTCTTCCTTGGACGCCTCTGCTTCTGCTTCTGCTTCCGGCTCCTCGTCATCATGATGATGATGCTCTGGTTCGCAGTCTTCCTTTGTCACCACTACTGTCTTCCCCTCCTCCGGAGGTACAGATCCTTTTTCCACAGCATTGGCAACTACAAATTCCACTGCTTTGCGCAACTGCAGGTCGCCTTCCAAATTTTCGGTGGGAAC
>JAFOJR010000041.1 GCA_017420125.1 Oscillospiraceae bacterium
AGAAGATCAATAGAGATAAGGGGTAACGAAAATGGTACAAGAAATGATGCAGTTTTTGGAAACACAAGACCCTGAGGTGGGGAAGGCAGTTTCTGCGGAATACAATCGTCAGTGCCGCAATATTGAATTGATTGCTTCTGAAAACGTAGTGAGCGAAGCTGTGCTGGCGGCTGCCGGCTCTGTTTTGACCAACAAATACGCAGAAGGATATCCTGGAAAACGGTATTACGGTGGTTGTGAATGTGTAGACATTGCAGAAAATTTAGCCATTGAGCGGGCAAAAAAGCTGTTTGGTGCAGAGCATGTCAATGTGCAGCCACATAGCGGTGCGCAGGCAAACTATGCGGTATATGCTGCCCTCTGCAATCCGGGCGATACGGTTTTGGGCATGAATTTGGCCCATGGCGGACACCTGACCCACGGCAGCCCGGTGAACTTTTCCGGCTTAAATTACAATATTGTCCCCTATGGCGTGGATGAAAAAACAGGCTGTATTGATTACGAAGCCCTTCATGCGCTGGCAATAAAGCACAAGCCCAAAATGATTATCGCAGGTGCGTCTGCATATCCCAGAATCATTGATTTTGCAAAATTTTCTGAAATTGCAAAGGAATGTGGCGCATATCTGTTTGTGGATATGGCGCACATTGCGGGTTTGGTGGCAGCAGGACTGCATCCCAGCCCGGTTCCCTATGCAGATGTTGTGACCACTACAACGCATAAAACGCTCCGCGGGCCCAGAGGCGGCATGATCCTCTGCAAGGAAGAGCTGGGGGCTAAAATCAATAAAGCTATTTTCCCGGGCTCTCAGGGCGGTCCATTGATGCACATCATTGCTGCAAAGGCAGTTGCTTTGGGAGAAGCGTTAAAACCGGAGTTCCAAACTTACCAGCAGCAGATTGTGAAAAATGCAAAGGCTCTGGCGGAAAGCTTGATGGAAAAAGGGTTTGACCTGGTTTCCAATGGGACAGACAACCATTTGATGTTGCTGGATCTGAGAAGTATGAATTTAACGGGCAAAGAGCTGGAGCATCGTTTGGATGAAGTATATATCACAGTTAACAAAAATGCTATTCCGAATGATCCGCAAAAACCCTTTGTCACCAGTGGAATCCGGATTGGTACGCCTGCTGTAACCAGCAGAGGTTTTGTAGAAGAGGATATGAAGGAAGTTGCAGAACTGATCTATCTGACTGCAACAGACTTTGAAAAGAAAGCAGACGAGATCAGAGCAAGAGTAGAAACCCTCTGCGGGAAATATCCGTTGTATTAAAGAACAAAATCGCCGTATTACCGGATGGAGGAAAAAAGATGAACCGGCCACTGGCTGATGAATTGCGCCCAACTTCTTTGGAAGAAGTGGTGGGACAGGCGCATATTTTAGGAGAACGGGGAATTTTGCATCGTGTCATTGAAAACGGAGCAGTTCCCAATATGATCTTTTACGGACCTTCCGGAACAGGCAAAACCACAGTTGCAAATATTATCGCAGATCGTACCCGTCGACTGCTTCATCGCCTCAATGCTACAACTGCTTCAATTGCAGACATCAAAGAAATCATCGGGGAATTAGACACGCTTTTTGCTCCCGGGGGTGTTCTGCTGTATCTGGATGAAATTCAGTATTTTAACAAAAAACAGCAGCAATCTTTGCTGGAATTCATGGAAAACGGAAAGATTACTTTAATTGCATCCACGACAGAAAACCCTTATTTTTACGTATACAATGCTTTGCTCAGTCGGGCAACGGTGTTTGAATTTTATCCGGTGCAGCCGTCTGAGATTTCCAAAGTGCTGGAACGGGCCGTGCAGTTTCTGATGAAAAAGTGGGATCGGGAAATTGTTTTGGAAGAAGGCGTATCTGCGTACTTGTCCAACGCATGCGGCGGTGATGTGCGAAAAGCGATTACTGCTTTGGATCTGTTGTATCAAGCGGCTCCTGTGGGCAGTCAGAAGATTCTTTTACGCATGGAAGACGCTGTGCTTGTGGCACAGCGCTCTTCCATGCGATATGACAAAGACGGCGATGACCATTACGACATCATATCTGCCTTTCAAAAATCCATTCGGGGTTCGGATCCGGATGCGGCTCTCCATTATTTGGCCAGGCTTTTGGATGCCGGGGACTTGATCTCTCCTTGCCGCCGCCTTCTTGTGACGGCTGCAGAAGACATTGGTTTGGCGTATCCTCAGGCGATTCCTATTGTGAAAGCGTGTGTAGATGCGGCTAACCAGCTTGGCTTGCCAGAGGCGCGGATTCCCCTGGCGGATGCGGTGAGTTTACTTGCCACCGCACCAAAATCAAACTCTGCCATTTGTGCCATGGATGCTGCATTGTCTGATGTGAGAAGCGGGAAAAGCGGAGAGGTTCCTGTCCATTTGAAAGATGCGCATTACTCTGGTGCAGAAAAGCTGGGCAGAGGATTAACGTATCAATATGCCCACGATTTTCCAAATCATTATGTGAAACAGCAGTACTTACCAGATCGTTTGGTAGGGGAAAAATATTATTTTTTTGGAGAAAACAAACTGGAAAAAGCCAGTCAGGCATATTGGGAGAAGATCAAAAAAGAAGAGAATTGAGGTTCAATCGCTGGATTGAAATGTAGTTTCAATGGCCGGACGTCTGCCAAGTGCCGGACGATATACCCAGCGAGATAAACAGCCTTTCTTTATAAAGTAACGAAACGAGCGGCGATATTCCACCGGCGGAATGTGGTTGATAACCAGAAGTTTGACCTTATATTGTTCGTAGGAAATGGCTTTAATATAAACAGAGACAAAATCTCCTTCGGATAAGTTTGGAGTTGGTTCGGCCAAACCCGAGAGATTTGGGGTCAGTTCGATAAAGCTCCCATACTCTCGTATTCCCTGCACGACACCAGATACAGTTTCTCCCGGCAAAAACAGGGAGGCGTTTTCTGCCCAGGTTCCAAGCAGTTCCCGGTGAGACAGAAAAATTCGGTTGTTCTCTTTATCCACTTTGGTAACAACTGCGAAAATGGGATTGCCAGGAGAAAAGCGTTCTTTTGGATGTGAGATGCGTGAAATGGAAATTTGTTCAACGCGAATCATAGAAATAATGCCATTTCCGATATCCACAAAAATGCCAAATGGTTCTATATGTGTTACAACAGCAGGAATTACCATGCCGGGTGTCAGCGTATGGATGAAGTACATCAAAGCGTTTTTCTGAACCTTTTTTCGAGAAAGCAGGGCGAAAGGGGC
>JAFOJR010000042.1 GCA_017420125.1 Oscillospiraceae bacterium
CCGTATCCGGAAGAGTACGGCGGCGCGGGGCTGGATACGGTCACCTATATTGCTGCCATTGAAGAATTTTGCAAGGTTTGCGGAACGATGGGGATCATCTTATCTTCCCATATTTCCCTATGCCAGTGGCCCATTTTTACATTTGGAACAGAGGCACAGAAACAAAAATATCTGGTGCCGCTGGCTTCGGGAGAGACATTGGGCGCCTTTGGCCTGACAGAGCCGTCTGCCGGAACGGATGCCTCCATGCAAAAATCTGTGGCGGAAGATAAAGGAGATTATTTCCTGCTCAACGGCAGCAAAATGTTTATTTCCAATTCTGCCGTAGCAGGGATTTATGTGGTTTTTGCCAAAACCGATCCTGCGCTGGGGAATAAGGGAATTTCCGCGTTTCTGTTAGAGCGCGGTATGGAAGGTTTCACCGTGGGTGAGAAAATCAAAAAAATGGGCATTCGTGCATCAGACACCTGTGAATTGCTGTTCCATGACGTAAAGGTGCCGAAAGAAAATTTGCTGGGCGAACTGGGGCAAGGGTTTAAAATTGCCATGGCAACCTTGGATGGCGGACGGATTTCTATTGCAGCTCAGGCATTGGGAATTGCACAAGGCGCCATTGACGAAACCGTGCGGTATACCAAAGAGCGGATTCAGTTCGGCAAGCGGCTGTCACAGTTCCAAAATACGCAATTTGAACTGGCAGATATGCAGACCAAGGTGGAAGCGGCACGACTGCTGGTCTATCAGGCGGCTACAGCGAAGGATAATGGCGAGCCGTATACCCATTTGGCGGCAATGGCCAAAATGTTTGCGGCCCAGGTGGCAAGCGACGTCACCCGCCGCTGTCTGCAGCTGTTTGGCGGCTATGGATTTACCAGAGAATATCCTATGGAATGCAAAATGCGGGATGCGAAAATTACAGAAATTTATGAAGGCACAACAGAAGTGCAGAAAATGGTGGTTTCTTCCTGGATGGGCGTGAAATAGGCGGAATGCAGCGTCCGGTAATCTCTTGACATCGTTTTTTCATCTGATTATACTAAGAGACCGGAAGAGACCGGAAGTGAGACGGATGAACGATTATTTTGGTCTGAGCGCAGAGAGAAAGAAGGAAGAAAACATGCTTCAAGTGTTCCGGGCGGCGGCGCCGCGAACGGTGCCGGTGTTGGCCGGGTATATGTTTTTGGGAATCGCTTTTGGATTGCTTCTTTCCAGCAAAGGATATGGGTGGAGCGTTGCGCTTCTGATGAGTTTGTTTATTTATGCAGGCTCCGGACAGTTTGTGGCAGTGGGGCTGATGACGGTTCCGCTGGATATCGGGATGGCTGTTTTGTTGACGCTTTTGGTGAACGCCCGCCATTTATTCTATGGGCTGTCCATGCTGGAACGATTTCAAGGCACCGGAAAATGGAAACCATATCTGGTGTTTGCCATGACAGACGAGACATATTCTCTGATTTGCAGCACAAAAGTGCCAAAAGGGATGAACAAGGGCACGTTTTATGGCATCATTTCTATGTTAGACCACTCTTACTGGATTGCCGGTTCTCTCTGTGGGGCCATATTTGGCTCGCTCGTTTCGCTGGATCTAAAAGGCATCGACTTTGTGATGACGGCGTTGTTCATCGTGATTTTTGTGGAGCAGTGGGAGGAGAGTAAAGATCACACGGCAGCCCTGACCGGTGTTTTCGTTACCGTATTGTTTTTGCTGTTGGTAGGGCGCCAGTGGTTTTTATTGCCCTCTATGGGTGGAATTTTATGTATGCTGACTCTTTTGCGCAGCCGCCTGGAGGTGAAGTATCATGACCTTGTCACAGAGTGAAACGCTGCTGCTGGTGGCGGTGATTGCAGTCTGCACTTGTTTTACCCGGGCTTTGCCTTTTTTGATTTTTGCGGGCAGGCAGAAAACGCCAAAATATATTTTGTATTTGGGAGAAGTTCTTCCCTTTGCCATGATTGGAATGCTGGTGGTATATTGTTGGAAAGATGTTTCCTTTTTACAGAATCCCTGGGGATTGCCGGAGTTGATTGCCACCGGATACATTGTGTTGGTACATAAATGGAAGCACAGTTTGCTCTTGTCCATTGGCGGCGGGATCGTACTTTATATATTGCTGTGTCAATTCGTTTTTGCTTAAGCCTTTTCTTTTTTGGGAAAAAGTGATATGATGAGCAAACGATGAAGGAAAAGAGGAGGCAGATTCATGTCCAATGTCATCCAGTCGGTAGACGTTGGTTCGCCGGCGGACCGGGCGAAAATCCAATCGGGAGACCGCCTCCTGGCAGTCAATGGGAATGAGATTCTTGACGTGCTGGATTATCAATATTATACATATAATCGGAAGCTTCGGCTGACATTGGAGACAAAAGACGGGACCCGCCGTCTGGTTCGGATTCGAAAGGACGAAGGGGAAGAGCTGGGCTTGAACTTTGAGACATATTTGATGGATAAGGCCAAGTCCTGTGCCAATCATTGCATTTTTTGCTTTGTGGATCAATTGCCCCAGGGAATGCGGAGCACATTGTATTTTAAAGACGATGATGCGCGGCTTTCCTTTTTGATGGGTAATTATATTACCCTGACCAATTTGACCCAGCGGGAATTGCAGCGAATCATTGATTTAAAAATCAGTCCGCTGAATTTATCCATCCACAGTACAGATCCGGAGCTTCGCAATTTTCTGCTGGGGAATCCCCGCGGAGGAGAAACCCTCGGATGGGTAAAGCGGTTTGCAGCAGCCGGGATTCAGATGAATTGCCAAATTGTAGCCTGCCCGGGGATCAACGACGGCCCCGCTCTGGACCGCACCATGAAAGATCTGTCCCGGCTGTATCCTGCGGTGGCAAGTGTTTCTATTGTACCGGTTGGACTGACGCAGTTTCGGGACGGCCTGTATCCCCTGCAGCCATATACCGCAGAGCAGGCAGAAGCCGTGGTGCGGCAAGTGGAGGAATATGGAGCCGTTTGCAAAATGGAGCGGGGCAGTGTGATTTTCTTCTGCTCGGACGAGTTTTATCTTCTTGCAGGCCGGCCGCTGCCGGAGGATCCATATTATGAAGGGTATCCCCAGCTGGAAAATGGGGTTGGCATGCTTCGTTTGCTGATGACAGAACTGGAAGACGCTATTTTGGAATACCGGGACGAAACCTTTGCACCAGAGCCTTTTTCCATTGCAACGGGACGGTCGGCAGCGCCATTTTTGCGCCAGTGTATCCAGCGGGCACAGGAAGTTTGGCCCCAGGTGCGGGGAATGGTCTATCCCATCGAGAATGATTTTTTTGGCCATACGATTGTTGTGGCTGGTTTGGTTACGGGACATGATTTGGTTCGACAGCTGCACGGGAAGGAACTGGGCAGCCGGCTTCTGGTCCCTGTAAATATGCTGCGCCACGGCGAAGACGTGTTTTTGGATGACATGACATTGCAGCAGGCTTCAGAAGCATTGGGCGTGCCGTTGGTGCCGGTGAATCAGGATGGAAAGGAACTGCTTTGCGCCATGCTGGGTGCAGCGGCGTTATGACAGGGAAAGATAAGTCGTCCAGGCAGAAGTTCGGATGTTTTGAGGTGAGAGAATGGCAAAACCGATTGTTGCAATTGTAGGACGCCCCAATGTAGGCAAGTCCATGCTGTTTAATAAACTGGTGGGTCGGCGGCTCTCTATTGTGGAAGACACGCCGGGTGTAACCCGTGACCGCTTATATGCTGCCACTGACTGGAACGGCAGAGCGTTTACATTGGTAGACACGGGCGGGATCGAACCGTCAACGGACAATGAAATTTTGAGCTTTATGCGGGAACAGGCAAAGATTGCCATCGAAAGTGCAACAGTGATTATTTTTCTGACTGATTTGCGAACGGGAATTACCGCTGCGGATCAGGATGTGGCGGCCATGCTGCTGCGCTCGAAAAAACCTGTTGTATTGGCAGTGAACAAGGCAGACAATACTGGTGCTGTCAACCCGGATGTATATGAATTTTATAATCTGGGACTTGGAGAGCCGATTCCGATTTCTGCGCTGCACGGGCACGGCACCGGTGATTTACTGGATGCCTGTGTGGAACATTTCCCGGAGGAGACGGAAGAAACAGAGGACGACGATATCATCCATGTGGCAGTGATCGGCAAGCCAAATGTGGGGAAATCTTCTTTGGTGAACCAGATTTTAGGTCATGAGAGAGTGATCGTCAGCGATGTGGCAGGAACGACCCGGGATGCAGTGGATTCCTTTTTTGAAAACGAGACAGGGAAATATTGTCTGATTGATACGGCAGGGATGCGGAAAAAGGCCAAGGTGGACGATCGCATTGAAAAATTCAGTGTATTGCGGGCACAAATGGCCATTGAGCGGGCTGACGTATGTTTCATCATGCTGGATGCGCGGGACGGTGTGACAGAACAGGATACAAAAGTAGCCGGGCTTGCGCATAATGCGGGCTGTGCCTGTATTATTGTCGTGAACAAATGGGATCTGGTGGAAAAAGACAGTAAAACCATGGATCGCATGCGGGAGGATATCCGGCGGGATTTAAGCTATATGCCCTGGGCCCCTGTGGCATTTCTTTCCGCCAAGACAGGCGGACGGGTATCAAAGCTGTTTCCGCTGGTCCAATATGTGGCGAACCAGCGGGCGATGCGCATTACAACCGGCATGCTGAATACTGTGTTATCAGATGCGGTGGCACGGGTGCAGCCGCCCACGGATAAGGGCAAGCGGCTGAAGTTGTATTATATGACACAGATCAGTGTGAAACCGCCGCACTTCGTTATCTTTTGCAATAATAAGGAATTATTCCATTTTTCATATCAGCGATATATTGAAAACCGGATTCGGGAGACGTTCGGGCTGGAGGGCACGCCCATTCGGATCACCATCCGGGAAAAGGGAGATAAGGCGTAGCAGACAAGTTTGGGAGATGGAGGAGAAGAGGAAAATGGTATACTGGTATTGGGCGCTGTCAGCGGTGATTTCCTATGTTCTGGGCTGCTTTAACGGCTCTATTTTGGTGTCAAAATATGTGTTTCACAACGATATACGGAAGCATGGCAGCGGGAATGCCGGTTTAACCAATTTTTATCGCACCTTTGGCGGCCCATGGACCTTTGCGGTGATTTTGGGCGATGTGCTGAAGGTAGTGGTTGCGATTCTTCTCTCCCGGGCGCTGCTGGCACCGTTTGGGTACTGGACTCAGGCAGGATATTTTTCCGGTATTGTCACCATGTTTGGCCACATGTTTCCCTGTTTTTTCCGCTTTCGCGGCGGGAAAGGCGTTCTGTCCGGCGGAACTTCTGTGGCTATGAT
Organism: Oscillospiraceae bacterium; assembly: GCA_017420125.1. Taxonomy (GTDB): domain Bacteria; phylum Bacillota; class Clostridia; order Oscillospirales; family Oscillospiraceae; genus RGIG529. The sequence continues at coordinate 5,299 of JAFOJR010000042.1, forward strand.
TGACTGGAGAGTATTTGTGCTCGTCATGATGCTGTTTTTTTTAGGAGTCATTTGTACCAGATGGGTTTCCTTCGGTTCACTGGCGGCGGGAATTGGCTTTCCCTTTGGGACATGGCTGGTTGCCCGGGCAGATTTATTCTGTATTTTATGTTCTGTACTTTATTGTATCTCTATTTTTATCATGCATCGGAAAAACATTGTGCGGCTGGTCAGGGGAGAAGAGCGGAAATTCCAATTTTCAAGGAAATGAGGGAGTGTCAATGAATATTGCAGTACTTGGCAGCGGCGGCTGGGGTACAGCGTTGTCTCTTTTGCTGCTGGAAAACAGACATTCTGTTTGCTTGTGGTCTCACAGAAGTGAAAAAGTAACAGAAATGCGTCAAACCCACCGCAACTCCATGCTGGAGGGCATTTTACTGCCATCGGAATTGAAGATCACGGATGATTTGCAGCAGGCAGTGGCAGGAACAGAGATGGTAGTATGCGCTGTTCCTTCCTTTGCCGTTCGGGAAACCATGGGGAAGCTTGCCCGGGTGATTCCATCCGGCAGCGTGGTGGTGTCCGTTTCGAAAGGGATCGAACGCGGGACGGGACTGCGTCTGACACAGATCATAGAAGCGGAGCTGGAAAAAGGTCATCCGGTGGCGGCGCTTTGCGGCCCATCCCACGCAGAAGAAGTGGCCCGGAAGTTTCCCACTGCCTGTGTAGCGGCCAGTCCCGTGCGGGCGATAGCGGAACAGGTGCAGGATACGTTCATGAACGATCGGTTTCGTGTATATACCAGCCCGGATATCGTCGGAGCAGAGCTGGGGGCTGCTTTGAAAAATGTAGTGGCGCTTTGCTGCGGCGTCTGTGACGGCTTGGGATATGGCGACAATACGAAAGCCATGCTGATGACGCGCGGGATGGCGGAAATTGCCCGGCTGGGTGTTGTTTTGGGCGGCCGGCGGGAAACCTTTGGCGGCCTGACGGGGATGGGTGATTTAATTGTCACCTGCACCTCCATGCATTCCCGCAACCGGAGAGCCGGAATCTTGATTGGACAGGGGAATTCTCCTGCGGAAGCAATGGAAAAAGTGGGGGCTGTAGTAGAAGGGTATTATGCTACAGAGAATGCACACATGCTGTCTGAAAAGGTTGGAATCGATATGCCCATTGTGCAGGCAGCTTATCAAGTGCTATATGAAGGCAAAGAAGCAAGAAGTTTAATGCAGACACTGATGCGGCGCAGTCGAACCCATGAAATAGAGGAAAGCTGGTCTTGATGCGAAGGCGAAAGGGTGAAGAGGTTTTGAACCCGTTTGGCCAGAGAATAGAAAGGAGCGACAGATATGCCACTGATCACATCGAAGGAATTATTTGAAAAAGCATATGCGGGTGGTTACGCCATTGGCGCATTCAATGTGAATAATATGGAGCTGATCCAGGGGATTACAGAAGCGGCGAAAGAACTGAATGCGCCGCTGATCCTGCAGGTATCTGCAGGTGCACGAAAGTATGCCAAGCATGTATATCTGATGAAGCTGATTGAGGCGGCTTTGGAAGATACAGGCCTTCCCATTTGTGTTCATTTGGACCATGGAGAATCGTTTGAAATTTGCAAATCCTGCATCGACGGCGGATTTACCTCCGTTATGATTGACGGCTCAAAACACTCGTTTGAAGAAAACATCAAGTTGACCCGCCAGGTGGTGGAGTATGCCCACGATCACGGTGTGGTAGTGGAAGGTGAACTGGGGCGTTTGGCCGGCGTAGAAGATGACGTCAACGTCTCCGCAGCGGATTCCTCTTATACGGATCCCAATCAGGTAGAAGAGTTTGTCAAAGAAACCGGCGTGGACTCTTTGGCCATTGCCATCGGCACCAGCCATGGCGCATATAAATTTAAACCGGGCCAAAAGCCTCAGCTTCGGTTCGACATTTTAGACGAAGTGGCACGCCGTCTGCCGGGATTTCCCATTGTGCTCCATGGAGCCTCTTCGGTTTTGCCGGAGTATGTGAAGATCATCAATGAAAATGGCGGCAGCATGCCGGGCGCAATTGGTATTCCGGAAGACATGCTGCGGGAAGCGGCGAGACGTGCAGTTTGCAAAATCAATATTGACTCTGATCTGCGGCTGGGCATGACAGCCGGGATCCGGCAGCATATGGCGGCACATCCGGACCATTTTGATCCGCGGCAGTATCTGAGACCTGCCCGGGACAATGTGCGGGACGTGGTGCGCCACAAAATTGAACATGTTTTGGGATGTGCGGGGAAAGCATAATCCCGATTGGAACAGAGTGGAAGATGGCTGCGGCAGAACGGAATCTGCCGCGGCTATCTTTGTATGAACTGCTGCAGCACACGGGATATCATGATTGACAAGCACACCGTTTTTTGTTACATTGAATCAAACAAGACCAGCAGAAGGGAGGGGGTTTTTTGCGGAAATTAAAAGAGGCATTGCTGTACGTGCTGGAAAAAAACCGCGGCGGAACGGTATCCGGACAGGCACTGGCGGATGCGTACGGGGTATCCCGGGCGGCAGTTTGGAAAGCGGCGCAGGCATTAAAGCAGGACGGGCATGTTCTGGAGGCTGTGACAAACGGCGGATATCGTATTGTCAGTGATCAACTGTCGAAGGAAGGCGTGCTGGCGCACTGGGACACAGAGGCGCCTGTTATCGTATTGCAGGAAGTCGCGTCTACCAATGGCGAGGCGATGCGTCTGGCCGCAGAAGGCGCTCCCCATGGTACGCTTGTTTTGGCGGAACACCAGACGGCAGGCAAGGGGCGGCGCGGAAAATCCTTTTTCTCTCCGCAGGGAGCAGGTTTGTACATGAGCCTTTTGCTGAAGCCGAAGCAGCCGCTTTCTGTCAAGATTACAGTGGCGGCGGCTGTGGCCGTTTGCCGTGTGCTGGAACGATATACAGAGGAGCCGCCTGAAATCAAATGGGTAAATGATGTTTATCTCCGCGGGAAAAAAGCAGTTGGCATTTTAACGGAAGCATTTATGGATCTGGAGAGTTTTCATGCTCAAAACATTGTTTTGGGCATCGGGATTAATTTAATACCTCCGGTGGAAGGATATCCTGAGGAATTGAGCCCTATTATGACCTGCCTGTTCCCCGATGGAAAACGGCCCGCCAATTTTTCACGTTGCCGGCTGGCAGGAGAAGTTGCCAAAGAAGTGTTGTCGCTGTGTGAAGATTTAGATCATCCAAACCTCATGGAAGAATACAGGACACGATCATTCCTGATTGGGCAGCCGATTCGATTTTTTGACCATGATACGCCGGTGGATGGTGTAGCTGTTGGAATCAATGACGAAGGAAATTTATTGGTAGAAACAGCCTCTGGGCTGCAGGTGCTGCAGGCAGGGGAAGTAAGTGTGCGGAAAAAGACAGAGTGACAGAAGGAGAGACAAAGATATGGAAAACGTGGTGTGGAAGGGTCGGAAACGAACGTTATTTGGACTTCCCTGGAGTTTTACCAAATACACATTGACGGAGGATTCCCTATTTATCGAAACAGGACTTTTCAACAAGAAAGAAGAGGAAATTCGGCTGTATCGCATGTTGGATTTGACGCTGAACCGTTCTTTGGGCCAGCGCTTATTCGGCTTGGGGACAATCCATTGCTGTACTGCCGATAAAACAACACCGGAAATTGATATCAAGCGCGTGAAAGGGTCTGTTCATTTAAAGCGACAGCTTTCTGATTTGGTAGAAGAAGCACGGGACAAGAAACGGATTTATGGCAGGGAAGTCTTTGGAGAGGAAGACGATCATTGGGATCATGATTCCCACATTTAAGGCAGAAAACCCCGAAAGGGGAAGGAAAACTGCCTTGACATCCAACTTTGATGTGATATAATAAAGAAATAAGAGAAGCGACTGGAGCAAATAGTTCATTTTGACCAAATTTTCTTTCTTTTTGCAGATGCTGATCTGAGGTGTGCAACAAGTCAAAAGGGAAGAAAATTTGGTTTTGGATACAGGCGTGATCTGCGTCTTGTTGATGTTTGCAACTCCACAAAGAAAGGAAGCGGATCGCCTGGACGGAAACATGCCCTTGTGCTATAGGTGGTGGTTTCCGCTTTTTTATTTGCGCCTGCGTTTCTGATTTCCTGTGTCGAAAAGATTATAGAAAGAAGGAATTTGTTATGAGTAAAGTCATGACTGGCCGCGAAGCAGTTCGCAAGTTTGTAAAAGATGGCGATACTGTCGCTGTAGAGGGATTCGTCGGTCTGATGCACGCAGAAGAACTTTTGATTGCATTGGAAGAAGAGTTTTTGGAAACCGGACATCCCAACAACTTGATGGCAATGCACTGTGCAGGCCAGGGCAACAGCAAGGGTAATGGTATGGACCGCTGGGCACATGATGGTTTGCTGCGCGGCATCTATGCAGGCCACTATGCAGTGGAACCCGCAATTCAGAAGATGGTTCTGGAAAACAAAATCTTCGGATACAACGTACCCCAGGGTGTTATTGCGCAACTGTATCGTGAAATCGCCGGCGGAAAACCCGGTGTTATCACCCACGTTGGCCTGAACACATTCCCCGACCCCAGAATTGAAGGCTGCAAAATTAACCAGAAAGCCCGGGAGGAAGGCGACATTGTTGAGCTGATTGAAATCCTGGGTGAAGAAAAGCTGCTGTACAAATCTTTCCCCATCAATGTTGTAATGCTGCGTGCCACCTATGCAGATCCGATGGGCAACTGCACCATGGAAAAAGAACCTGTCACCTTGGAAATGATCTCCATGGCACAGGCAGCAAAGAACTCCGGCGGTTATGTTATCGTACAGGTGGAAGACATCGTGGAGCAGGGTTCCATTGATGTCCGGAAGATCAAGCTACCCGGAATCTATGTTGACGCGATTGTAAAATCCAAGCCGGAAAATCATTGGATGGGTAATGACACGCCGTATAATCCGGCACTCTCTGGTGAAATCCGTGTGCCGCTGGAATCCCTGCCGCCCATGCCGCTGAACGAGAGAAAAGTTATCGCTCGCCGCAGCGCTATGGAACTGGTTCCCAACGCTGTTTCCAATTTGGGAATTGGCGTTCCCGAAGGTGTTGCAGCGGTTGGCGCAGAGGAAGGCCTGCAGGGTTTGGTTCTCACCACGGAAGCCGGCACCATCGGCGGAATCCCCGCAGCCAAGGACGTGTTCGGCGCAGCAACCAACCCAGATGCAATTATTGATCAAGGCTATCAGTTTGACTTTTATGACGGCGGTGGCTTAGACGTGGCATTTTTGGGCCTGGCACAGATGGATCAGCACGGCAACATCAACGTCAGTAAGTTCGGTCCCAAGCTGGCCGGCTGCGGCGGTTTCATCAACATTACCCAGAACTCCAAAAAGGTTGTTTATTGCGGTACTTTCACCGCTGGCGGCCTGAAGGTTAAGGTAGCCGACGGGAAGCTGACCATTCTCCAGGAAGGCAAAGCCAAGAAACTGGTGAAAGAAGTAGAACAGATTACCTTCAGCGGTACCTATGCACAGAAAGTCAAGCAGCCGGTTCTTTATGTAACAGAACGCGCTGTTTTTGAACTGACAGATGAAGGCGTTGAACTGAAAGAAATTGCACCGGGTATCGATCTTCAGACACAGGTTCTGGATATGATGGACTTTACTCCCATTATGAAAGACGTTAAGCTGATGGATGAACGTATCTTCAAAGATGAACTGATGGGTTTGGAAATCTAATTTTCAATGTGAAGAATCAATAAGAAACCCGCGGCTCTGCCGCGGGTTTCTTATTTTGTTGGCCGCAGGCAGCGGCAAAAGAAAAAGATCGCAAAAAAATTCCCCGGCCCATATTTGGGCCGGGGAATCATAGCTTTTTGAAGGATTCTTATTTTGCAGCCTTTGCAGCGCGAATTGCTTCTGTCAGCAGCGGAGTGACCTTAAACAGGTCGCCTACGATACCATAGTCAGCAATCTCGAACATGGGAGCTTCAGGATCCTTATTGACAGCGATGATGCATTCGGAGTCGGACATACCAGCCTTGTGCTGGATGGAACCGGAAATACCCAGAGCAACATACACTTTAGGACGAACGGTCTTACCAGTCTGGCCAACCTGATGGTCAGCAGACAGCCAGCCGGAGTCGATTGCAACACGAGAGCCGCCAACAACGCCGCCCAATTCGTCTGCCAGTTCTTCTGCCAGCTTGATGCCGCCTTCGATATCCTTTGCGATACCACGGCCAACGGAGACGATGAAGTCTGCACCGATCAGGTCGACAATCTTCTTTGCAGCCTTGACAACATCCAGAACCTCAGTTTTGATATCAGCTTCAGTCAGCTTAACGTCTACCATAACGGCTTCGCAAGCAGCTGCCTTTGCAGCGTCAGTGGGAGCTTTCTTCAAAACGCCGGGACGGACAGTTGCCATTGCCGGACGGAAACGCGGGCAAATGATGGTAGCCATCAGGTGGCCGCCAAATGCCGGACGGGTCATCTTCAGGTTGCGGTCTTCCATGTTCCATTCGATGTTATCAACATCCAGAGTGGAAGCGCCACGCAGGAAATCAACATACTTAGCCACATCAACATCCAAATGTGTGCAGTCTGCGCACAGGCCGGTGTGTAGGCGAGCTGCGCAACGAGGTGCCAGGTCACGACCGATGTTGGTTGCGCCAAACAGAACGATTTCGGGCTTCAGTTCCTGAACGGTATCGCAAATTACTTTTGCGTAAGCGTCAGTGGTGTAGTCCTTCATCAGAGGAGAATTGCAGACATAAACTTTATCTGCGCCGTAGGCACCCAGTTCGGGAACCAGGCCTTCTACGTTGTCGCCCA
>JAFOJR010000043.1 GCA_017420125.1 Oscillospiraceae bacterium
ATTTGTTTCTCTTTATATGAGACATTATCATTATCAGCCACTTTTTCAACTAATAATATTTGTTCTTCGTGAAGAGAACCGTCATCGACCGACGCATATAGTCCGGTATAATATCCCTTTCTGTCTCCTTGAGAAAAGATTCCATTATACTTGGTGTTCGGTGCGAGAATAAGTTCTGTTGCTTGATGAGCCATCCTGCCTAAATAAGTAATGGCACTGTCTCTGTATGCGTAGACGAAGTATTCCCGCAAATAAAAATCTCCATTTCCGTTTGATGTTATTAATTCGGGAATGCCATCATCTTCAAAATCGTGCAAAGCAAAGTCCACGACATCGTAGCTTGTTTGCTGCCCATTTGGAAAATACGTTGCTTCTGTTGAAAGATAGGCTTCACTCAGCACAAACTTCCGGTACGCCTCGCTCCAGTCAGGGCGCTGGCTCACCGTGCCTTCGTCGGTGCCATCCTTGATGGCGGTGAAAGAAAATCCGTTGTCTTTGGCGTAGGTTTCTCCGGCTGTGCCGACATAGCCTGCGATGGTAAATCCATCCACCTTAGGCGGGGGATCTTCATATTGCGAAAATGTGTAGCCAATGGCACATTTCCCTATCTTCTGTACACTGCGGGGGATGGTCACACTCGTCACTTCCGAGGTTTGTTGAAAGGCAAAGTCCCCAATAGAAATTACGGTATTGGGAATGGTGTAAGAAGACAGATTATAACATTCCCAAAAGGCGTTATTTCCGATGGAGCGAAGGCCATCGGAGAGACGGAGTTCTGTCAGTGCCGTGCTCAAAGAAAATGCGTAGTCTCCAATGGATGTCACGCTTCCGGCAATGGAGACCGATTGGAGCTTATCGTACAGGCAGTTTTCATCTTCGTAATTATCGTAACTGGCAAATGCATGATTACCGACGTGCGTCACGCCGTTTTCTATGACCACCTGGCGAATCTGGTGGCGGTAATTCCACCAAGGAGCAGTACTATAAAAATTCCAGCCGGTTTCTCCGCCGCTGTCTTTCATCTGATAATCATCCATTGCTCCGTTTCCGCTTACTGTCAGTACACCGGTGCTCTCATCCAGAGCCCAAGTTACATTTTCTCCGCAACTTCCAGACGCAGAAGTCGCCAAAACAGATGTTTCAATTGCAGATAAAAGGAGAAAGCACGTTAGCAACAGGCTTATAAGTCTTTTCATTTCAATTCCTCCTGCTGTTATGATAAAAGGCAGCGCAGCCAAAGCTATGCCACAAAGAACGCAGAGCTCCATCTGACGCTGGACAAACTACCCGGACATTCCGGAGAATGTCAAACGGAAGAATGTGTTTTTACCGAAGTAAAAACCATCCTCTGGGCAGTGTGCATATATTCAGCTTATTCTGCAGTTACATTCTATCATGCTCAATGGGCAAACGCAACAGCCTTTTACGCTGTAAGCCTTGTGCTGCAGGGCATCCGCATTTCCGATGACTTTGTGGGCTTTACCCACTGGATAAACTGAAGAAACAGGAAACGGCATGACCGAAGCCATGCCGTCCCTGCTAAAATCCATTATTATCTTTTTACATCCCCCGGCCATTGGCAAGAGGGGATTTTTATGATGCTAAAGAGCAAGGAAAGAAGGATGATTTTTCTGGAAGTCCAGCGCAGCACAGAGCAAATCTGCCATTTCGCCCCGGGTGAGGCTGGCATTTAGAGCAGAAGCACCGGTGTGAATATGGGATAGAACGCCGCAGGCTTCCAGATTGGCGGCAGATTGATACGCCCACGTGGGTACAGCGTTTTGGTCCACACAGGAAACAGAGGCGGGAACGTCAGAAATCCCCAGCAGCCGATTGAGCATAACGGTGGCTTCGGCCAAAGTAATGGAGGTGTCGGACGAAAAGATAATTTGCCCTGCTGCATTGCGCAGCCCACGCACAGCTCCTAATTTCAAAGCAGTTGCCGCATACGGCTTTGCCCAGGCGGGGATAGTACTGTCATCTGCAAAGCCTGTCTGACTTACGGTGGAAAGACGGGTAACGCCCAAAGCGGTCAGAGCGGCCGAAAGGAAGTCTGCCCGGCTGACTGCAGCATCCGGATGGAAGAAATACGTTCCGCCCATGCATTCTCCCACGAAGATATCCTCCTCTGCCAGGCGGATGGCAGAGCGTTGAAAGACAGAATCTGTCAAATCGGCATATGTTACCTTGGTGGAAGGCTTATCGATGATTACGCGGACACTGGCCGGTTGGGACACATTGCCTGCAGCATCAATGGCAACATAAGAAAACGTATCTTTTCCTGTTTTGTTTTCATAAGGAGAGTAGAGGAAACGGCCGGGGTCTGACGAGTTGATTGTCACTTCGCCTCTGGCGGGTTTATCCGTCAGTTGGAACGTTACAGGGTCGCCGTCCGGGTCAACGGCAGAAAAATAAGCGGTGAGAGGAACATTTCGATACGTTTGAAGTTCCAGATTTTCCGCAACCGGAGGATTGCCGATTGGTTGGAAAAGGAAGTGGTCTGCACCACAGAAAAGACCTGTTGGAAAAAGTTGCCGGGCGCATAGGTCTTGTCCGCTATATCCCCAAAAGCGGTTGCCGGTATGGGAGCGACAGATATAAGCACCAGAGCAAACAGTAAAAAAGCGATTACACAAATTCGTTTCAAAGCAAGATACCTCCTGATGAATTTCCAAATTTCATTTAAACTTTGGATGGAGATATTGTTTGCCAACAGCGCGAAATTATGCCAAACAGGAAACAGAAACCAAACGGCCTGCTGAATAACAGCCACAGGCAAAACGATATGACTGCTAGGTTTCGCTCTGATATTCCAAAAGGTCTCCCGGCTGGCAGTTCAATGCATCGCATAATTTTGCCAGAGTGGATATTTTCAATGCCTTTGCCCTGCCGTTTTTTAACACGGAAACATTTGCGAGAGTGATGCCCACCCGATCTGCCAGTTCTGTTACACTCATTTTCCGTTTGGCAAGCATAACGTCAATATTAAAAATGATTTTGCCTTCCATTTTTGCCTCCTTATATGGTCCAGTCACTTTGTTCCTGCAGCGCGGCAGCCTTTTTTATCAAGTGGGACAGCACGGCAGCAGCCACGGCCACGGCAACACCGGCAAACACGAAAAGCCATGAAAGCAGTAAAATCCCGGGGTGATTCATATTGAGAAATGCCATCACAATGTTTCCGATAAAGAAGAATGCTGCATCTCCGGCAGCTAAGCCGGAAATCCACCGAAACAGTTTTGCATTAGAATCGGAAAAGGAACGGTTCTGCCCGATGTTGGATGCAACGTTCCAGGCAAGAAAAAGGGCAACGTAACAAGGGATACCTGTTGCCCAAAGGAAACAGAGCCAAGGCCAGTAGCAGAAGGCAAATTCCGGATTTTGCCCAACGATTGTCTGCCCCAGCAGCGGGATGATGACAGCATAAACCGCCAAGCCGCAAAGACCGACACCAATGAGAATGCATTTTAACCATTTGGAAAGTGTTTTTTGTTCCATCTTTTTTCTCCTTTCGTTATGAAAAAGATAGCACAGAAAGATTCATTTGTCAATAATTTTTTATCGCATTACAATAAATATAGATTGCAACAAAGAAAATCCGATGATGAAAATCTCACTAAAAATCATAAAAAGCGGGAGAAGCCAAAGGATGCATGGCTTCTCCCGCTTTTACCGGGGATTTAATGAAATAAAAATTTATACGTTTATAATCCAGCCGAAAGGATCCTGCACAGTTCCCCATTGGATGCCGGTGAGAGTATCATACAGCTTTTGGGTAGTGGGGCCGATTTTTCCGCCGTTGATAACCACCTTCTTGTCTTTCCAGACCAATTCTCCAATGGGAGAAATCACAGCGGCAGTTCCGCTGCCCCAAGCTTCTTCCAACTTGCCATTTTCAGCGGCCTCGAACAGCTCGTCTACAGTAAGCGGGCGTTCGGAAACAGGCATTTCCCAGCTCCGCAGCAAGTCCAGGCAGGACTGACGGGTGATGCCCGGCAGGATGGAACCGCCCAGAGGTGGAGTGACAATTTCACCATCAATTTTAAACAGGACGTTCATGGCGCCGACTTCTTCGATATACTTGCGGTGTACACCGTCCAGCCAGAGAACCTGGGAATAGCCGGCTTGTTCTGCCCGTTCGCCGGCGCGGAGAGACGCGGCATAGTTGCCGCCGGTTTTGGCAGAACCGGTGCCGCCCTTGACGGCGCGAACATCATCGCTCTCCACATAAATCGACACGGGGTTGATGCCTTGTGGATAATAAGAACCTACCGGACAGGCGATGATGCAGAACAGATAGGTGTGGGATGCATGAACGCCTACAGCGGGGTCTGTTGCAATGACGAAGGGGCGGATATACAGAGAAGTCTGCGGCGCGGAGGGCACCCAGCTTTCCTCCATTCGAACCAGCTCCAAAATTCCCTGCAGCGCCATCTCTTCATCCAGCTCCGGAATGCAAAGCCGAGCACAAGAGCGGTTTAAGCGGCGGATATTATCCCTGGGGCGGAAAAGCTGTACGCCACCATCTGCTCGACGATATGCTTTCAGTCCCTCGAAGACTTCCTGTGCATAATGAAACACCATGGCGGAGGGCTCCAGAGTAATCGGGCCGTAAGGGACGATCCGCGGGTCATGCCAGCCGATTCCGTCCGTATAGTTCATCAAGAACATATGATCGGTAAAGCTGGTGCCGAATTTTAGGGTGGCGGAGTCGGGCTTCGGCTTTAAAACAGAAGCGCGCTCTGTCCGAATTGTGTTTTTATTCATGTATATGCCTCCCTCTGAAATCAAAAATATGTTTCATTATAACAACCGAAAAAAAAGAGTGCAAGAGGGAAGGCGCATAAAGATTGCTTTTTGTTGCGAAATAAAAAGAAATATGGTATGATAAAACAAAAGAAAGGTTTGAAAAATCACGGCGGAAAAAGGTTAAAATAAACACGCCCCGACACCAAAGCTTCGTTCCTCTGAAAGCGAGCTTTGGTTTGACGATTTGGGATAGCTAAAGAGGGCATAAGAATGGAAGTAAATGGCATTGAACAAAATGAACTGGTAAAATATGCAGAGCTGGACCTGTCTCCCGAGATCATGCAGGCTTTGGAGAAAAAGCGATATGAGCAAGCTACGCCAGTGCAAGCTGGCGTAATTCCACCCATGATGGAATGGAAGGACGTCATCGCCAAGGCTCCCACAGGAAGTGGAAAAACCTTTGCTTTTGGCATCCCGATGATCCAGCATCTGGACGCGCAGAACCCTGTGGTGCAGGGACTGATCCTGGCCCCAACCCGAGAGCTTGCCCTCCAGATTGGAGATGAGCTGCGCACTCTCGCTTCTTTTAAAAAGGGTGTGCGCATTGTGGTGGTATATGGCGGCCAGCCTATCGACCGGCAGATTAACCAACTGAAGCGGCGTCCGCAGATTATTGTGGCCACGCCGGGGCGGCTGATGGATCATTATAAACGCCGGACCATTCGGTTGGATCACGTGGAAACCGTGGTCTTGGACGAAGCAGACAGGATGCTGGATATGGGCTTTGTGCGGGATGTGACCAAAATCCTGGACCTGGTTCCCCATCGAAAAAATCTGGCACTTCTTTCTGCCACTATTTCCAGAGAAGTAATGGATATTGCCTGGGTTTACCAGCGGGATGCGGTGGAAGTGGTGGTACGTGCGGACATGGAAAACAAACCGGACATTCAACAGTATCGCCTGGATGTTTCTGCTAGCCAAAAGGTAGATGCTGTACTGGCTATTTTAAACAGTCGACCCAGCCGGCGGGTGATTGCTTTTTGCAATACCAAGAATATGGTGGAGCGGTTGACAAAACTGCTTTGCATGGAAGACTGTCCGGCAGACTGTATTCACGGCGATATTCGCCAGTCCAACCGGGAAAAAGTCATGAGCCGGTTTCGCAAAGGTAAGCTGCGGGTGCTGGTGGCGACCGATGTGGCCGCCCGGGGTATTGACGTGGATGATATAGACCTTGTTATTAATTATGACGTGCCGGACGAAACGGAATATTATATCCACCGCATCGGGCGGACAGGCAGAGCGCAAAAAAGCGGCGCAGCTTATACGATTGTCACCAATTTTGCAGATGGGGTTCGTTTGGAAGAAATTGAAAAACGAACCCGGAACGTAATCAGACCGGTTACACTGGATAAAAACGGCGTTTTGCTTTCCGAGGAAACATAAAAGAACTTCAAGACAAGTATCAGGGCTGACTTTATTCATCAAAGTCAACACTGCAAAAATATTTTTCTGAAAATAGAAATAGAATCTTTTGGTTTGCTTTTGGATTTGATATAATAGCACCAGAGAAAGAGAGGATTTATATGGATACAATGGATACAGTTCATCAGACAAATCATGCAATCATCGTATTTACAGAAGAGGGGAAACAGGGGCACTTCTCCAGTATGCTGCAGGAGCTTTTGTTCTGTCCGGTGGGGAGCTGGATTGTGCAGGCACTCTCAAAATTGGGAATTAAGCGGTTTTTTGCCCTGTGTGAAGAAACGGAGCAGGCGGCAGTTTCCGCATGTTTTCCCGATACAGTTTCAGTGGAATATGGCAATAGCCCCGCAGATTTGCAGATTTTTTTAGAGCAAGAAGATGTGGATGAAGTTCTAGCGGTGACAAAGCCGGTTTTGATTACGGCTGCTGCTGCCAGCCAGCTGACGACTGAAACTCCCTGGCATGGCGGACGGGCAAACGGTGGCATTTACCGTTTTGCAGCAGACACGCTGAAAAATCTTCTGGATGATGGTGTGGAAGACATTGCCTCCGCATTGGAGCTGGCCAGTCAGGAAACCTATATCCCGGCAGACGGTACGTTGCTTTGGCCTGTTTCCACCAGCCTTGAACTGTATCAGGCACAGCAGACCGGACGTCAGGATATCGTTCTGCGGCATTTGGAAAATGGGGTGTTTTTTATCGACATAGATACGGTCTATATCGATCCGAGAGTAAAAATCGGAGCAGGAAGCACTATTTTACCGGGAACGATTTTGAAGGGGAAAACGGTGATTGGCGAACGGTGCGAAATCGGCCCCAACAGTGTGGTCAGCAATTGCACTATTGGCGATGACACAGTAGTCAACGCCTCTCAGTGCAACGACAGCATCATCGGCAGCAACACAAAAGTTGGACCTTTTGCTTACATCCGCCCCAACTGCAAAATCGGAAACGACATCAAGGTGGGAGATTTTGTAGAAGTGAAAAATTCGGTCTTGGGCGACGGCACCAAAATTTCGCACCTGACCTATGTGGGCGATTCCGATATCGGTGCTCATGTCAACTTAGGCTGTGGAACGGTGACGGTCAATTATGACGGAACAAAAAAGGCTCGCACAGTGGTAAAAGACGGGGCATTTGTAGGCTGCAATGCCAATCTGATTGCGCCGGTTACCATTGAAGAAGGCGCCTATGTAGCGGCCGGTTCCACCATTACGGATTCCGTTCCGGCAGACAGCTTGGCCATCGCCAGAAGCCGACAGGAAAACAAGCTTCAGTGGGCAAAGCAAAAGGAAGAAGAGCAGTAAACAGGTACGATCACTGAACAGGCGAGTGGAATGTGCGGGGGAAAGGAATCAGAATGTGAAACCTTTGCGGCATTTGCTCAGGAAGTAAATAATGTTAAAAATTGAAAGAGGGGGCTTGACGATATGATTTCACATGGGAATGGTATTAAAATTTTTGCGGGGCGTTCCAATCGGTCATTGGCAGAGGCCATCTGCCGGGAGAAGGGATTCTCTCTGGGCGATGCAAATCTGGAAACATTTAAAGATGGTGAGAATTCCGTTTCCATTTATGAACCTGTACGCGGAGCAGATGTGTTTGTGGTACAGTCTACCAGTGCACCGGTAAACGACAATTTAATGGAATTGTTGATTATGATCGATGCATTCAAGCGCGCTTCTGCAGGCCGGATTACAGCGGTCATTCCGTATTTTGGTTATGCAAGACAGGACAGAAAAGCAAAGCCAAGAGATCCCATTTCCGCAAAACTGGTGGCGAATCTGCTGACAATCGCCGGGGCGGACCGGGTTTTAACTATGGATCTGCACGCAGCACAAATTCAAGGCTTTTTCGATATCCCGGTGGACAATTTGTTAGGCAGCCCCATTTTCGTAGATTATTTCAAAGAAAAGTTTTCCGACATGATGGACTCTGTCATGGTGGTTTCACCCGATGTGGGGTCTGTTGCAAGAGCAAGAACCTTTGCCCAAAAGCTGGATGTACCCTTGGCGATTGTGGACAAAAGACGCCAACGGGCAAATGTTTCCGAAGTGATGAACCTTATCGGGGATGTGAAAGATAAACACGTTATCCTTCTGGATGACATGGTGGATACTGGCGGAAGCCTTTGCGGAGCGGCCAATGCTTTGATGGAGATCGGCAAGGCAAAGGAAGTTTACGCCTGTGCAACCCACGGAGTCCTCTCCGGCTCGGCAGTGGAGAATATCAACAAAAGTGCGTTGAAAGAAGTCGTATTTCTGGATACCATACAGGCAGATCCTAAAAAGAAAAGCGAAAAAATCAAATATCTCTCCGTGGCCCACATGTTTGCGGAAGCCATTGAACGGATTTACGAAGAAGTTTCTATTTCCAAGTTGTTCCTGTAAGCGCAGGAGGCGACACGGAGATGTGGTTCAAGCGAAGTGCTGCGCCCAAAGAACGATTTCTCATTGTTTGCTTGGGAAATCCTGGGGCAAAATATGAAAAAACCCGGCATAATGTAGGATTCCTTACAGCCGATTTGCTGGCGGAGCAATGTCGGGTGCCGCTTCGAAAATTGAAATTTCATTCTCTATATGTGGAAGTAACACTGGAGGGGAAGACCGCTGTTTTGATGAAACCCCAGACTTATATGAATCTCAGCGGAGAGGCTGTGCGGGAGGCAGCTCAGTTTTATAAAGTTCCGCTGGAGCGTATCCTTGTGATTGCTGATGATACGGCGCTTCCCACTGGCCAACTTCGGATCCGCCGGAAAGGAAGCGCCGGAGGGCACAATGGGTTGAAAAACATTATCGACTGTATGGGCGGCGACGGCTTTCCCCGGATTAAAATCGGTGTGGGTGCACCGCCTCATCCGGAGTATGACCTGGCGGATTGGGTTTTAGGTTCCTTTTCTGCCCAAGAGGTACCCGTGATGGAGCGTGCCATTGCCAATGCAGCGGAAGCAGCGAAGGTTTTGCTGCGAGATGGAATTGATGCGGCGATGAATCAATTTAACAGCGCAATATAAATTTTTAAAAATTAATTTTCTTGCATAAATGAATAAAAATAAATGGAGGAATCCCATGTGAAATATTGTACGAACTGTGGCAATGCGTTGGAGGAGCAGGTGCGGTTTTGTCCTGAATGCGGTGCAGAGCAGCCTGCCAGACAGGCAGAAACCAGCGGAAATTCTTTTACGGGCTCGTCCGCATCAGGGGGAGAAACATCCGGCGGAAGATATGAAGCAAACGCCTCGGCGCAGCAATACACCAATGGGGCAGCTCCTAATTACAATTACAATCATGCGCAGGCAGAAAGAACCAAAACCAACGGACTGGGAATTGCAGGCTTTGTAGTATCCCTTTGTGCGTTTCCTTTTGTCGCTTTCCCGCCGGTAGGGCTGGTTTTGGCTTTGACAGGGCTGGGGCTTTCGATTGCCAGTATGGCGGTAGCAGGCCAAAAAAATCAGAAAAACGGCCTGGGG
>JAFOJR010000044.1 GCA_017420125.1 Oscillospiraceae bacterium
GAAACCGTGCGCAGGCCGGAAAAAACAGACTCTACTCGCGTATTTCCACCAACAATTACATGAGAAGCTTTTTCAATGCCATACGTTTTGCAAAGCTGCCCCACAGGGACAAGCGCATCTTCTTTTGTAACGACAATGATTTCATGAATGGAAGAACATTGTTCCAAGGCAAGCAGTGTATGTGCCAAAACGGGCATTCCGTCGAGAAGTGCTAAGATTTTATCCATTCCCTCCATCCGCGTGGAACGGCCGGCCGCCACAACAACGGCACTGCAATAGGGAAGAGAAGAAGTTGAAGGACGCTTTTTCAGAAAACGCAACATAGAAGGAATACCTCCTTTTCTGCAATAGAATGAGATTCTATACCGTATTCTAAATGGTTTTCCACAGCTTGGCAAGCAAAAAGAAAATCGATGCGGAGATATCCGCATCGATTTTTTGATTTTGATGATTAGATTATTATACGTAACCCTGGGCTTTCATTGCTTCAGCGACCCGCAGGAAACCGGCAATGTTTGCACCAGCCATATAGTTGCCTTCCATACCAAACTCTTTTGCAGCATCATCACATGCGTGGAAAATGCCGATCATGATATTGTGCAGCATGTCATCCACCTGCTTTGCCGACCAGGAAAGACGTTCCGAGTTTTGGCTCATTTCCAGACCGGAAGTTGCAACACCGCCGGCATTGGAAGCTTTTGCCGGAGCAAAAAGAATACCGTTTTCAAACAGAACTTCAATTGCCTCTGGTGTGGAAGGCATGTTGGCACCTTCGCAAACAGCAAAGCAACCATTTTTTACCAATGCCTTTGCACCGGCTTCATCCAGTTCGTTTTGTGTGGCGCAGGGAAGTGCGATATCACACGGGATGGTCCAGATTCCGCCTTTTTCGGTATGATACTCTGCATCGGGATGCTTTACGGTGTATTCTTTCAGTCTCTTACGTTCTACTTCTTTCAGCAGCTTAATGTAGTCCAGATCAATTCCGTTTTTATCATAAATATAACCGGAAGAATCAGACATTGCCACAACCTTCGCACCCAGCTGCGTAGCTTTTTCTGCCGCGTAGATGGCCACGTTTCCGGAACCGGAAACCAAAACGGTGGTACCATCAAAGGACTTTCCGTTGGCCTTCAGCATTTCCTGTGTAAAATAGCATAAGCCGTATCCGGTAGCCTGCGTACGAACCAGGGAACCGCCGAAAGAGAGTCCCTTACCGGTTAAAGTCCCAGTGAACTCGTTGGCCAGTCTCTTGTATTGGCCGAACAGGAAACCGATCTCTCTTGCACCGACGCCGATGTCGCCGGCAGGCACGTCGCAATCGGCACCGATGTGACGATACATTTCGGACATAAAGCTCTGGCAAAAGCGCATCACTTCGGCGTCGCTCTTTCCCTTGGGATCAAAGTCACTCCCGCCTTTTGCACCGCCCATCGGCAGAGTCGTCAGGCTGTTTTTGAAAATTTGTTCAAATCCCAGGAATTTCATGATGCTGATATTGACGGAAGGATGGAAACGGAAGCCACCTTTATAGGGGCCAATGGCAGAATTGAATTGGACGCGGAATCCTCTGTTGACCTGAAGCTTTCCATTGTCATCGATCCAAGGAATGCGGAAAATAATCTGACGTTCCGGTTCGACCAAACGATCCAGAACACCGGCATCTACTAAATCTTTTCTTTTTTCAATGACAGGTTCCAGAGACGTGAAAACTTCTGTGACGGCCTGAATGAATTCAGGTTGTCCTGGATTTCTCTTTTCAACCGTTTTCAGTAAATCCAATAAATATTCATTTTTCAGCATAAAGATAGGCCCCCTAAATTGATTTATTCATTTGAAGCAGGTGTATTTTTCTGCAATGGAGGAAAAAGGATGTTGTTTCCTCCCGCTTTCATCTGAAATCTCAAATCTTGCAAGAAGAAAAAAGAGAAGATGAAAAACTTGTCTTACATTGAAGGTATTATATCATACAGCAGAATTCTCTGTAAATGAAATTTTTCCAGATTTTTGTGATTTTGTAATCATGATGCTTCAAAATATGAGAAGAAAAATTAGATTTGTGCGCTTTGACGATAGAATTTGCAAGAAATAAAAAAACAGTTGCAAATCA
>JAFOJR010000045.1 GCA_017420125.1 Oscillospiraceae bacterium
ATAAAATCCGGTAAACCGTCCGACTTCCGATCCTTTGCACATTTCAAGTACCATCGGCAGTGAATTGACATTGATAAAGGCCCATGCCACACCAACCAAAAAGAATAGCAGATACAGCGGACTGTGAAATACATCAAAGAAACAGGTATATACGAATCCGCCAAAAAAACAGGCCGACAGCAGCAGTATGCCACCCATGATGGTTTTGCGTCGTCCAAGTCTGCCTGCAAGCAAGCCGGATGGAATATAAAACAGAATAGCGCCACCGGTCGCAATGGTCAGGCAGAGCGAAGCATCGCCCAGTCCCATATTCCACATGGCATCCGCATAGGTTGTAAACCACGTCTCCATCGCATTATATCCCATAAACCACAGAGCAATGGACACCAGCAGAAATAACAGACTCTTCTTGACATCCGCAGGTAATTGTTCCTTGTTATCTTCCGTCTCTACCGCCAGATTCTCCTCCGGATGCGCTGCCTCATAAGCAAGCATTTTTGCATTTAACTGTACCTCATTGACAAAGAACATGACAACAATCAATGACAGAATCATAATGCCCGCAACCACAAGAAACAGCGGCAGATAATCGACATGGTCCACGCCTTGTGTCTTAGAAGACGGATACATCACTTTTGCAATCACAAGATAAATGATTCCACCCAGCGCACCCATCAGATTGATGATGGCATTGGCCTTGCTGCGCAACGGCTTCGGTGTCACATCCGGCATCAGAGCAACCGCCGGGCTGCGGTAGGTGCCCATTGCCACCAGGATACAGCCGAGCACACAGACAAACAAAATTTCAAATGCAGTCTTGGGATTTTTAAAATATGCATTGTCAAAAAACGGGATCAACAGCATCAAAAAAACTGCTGCGACACTGCCGCCGAGAATAAACGGTTTACGCTTTCCCATTCTCGTACTGCATCGATCCGAGATACCGCCAAACAGCGGAAGCAGAAACAGTGCCAATACATTATCCGCTGCCATAATCACACCGGATATGCTTTTATCCATATGAAATGTCTTTGTCAAAATCAATGGGATTACATTGTTGTACATCTGCCAGAATGCGCAAATGGCAAGAAATGCAAATCCCACCCGAATTGTCTGCCATGTGTTCAATTTTAATTTTTGTGTACTGTCCATCGTTTCTAGTCTCCTTCTCCCTCACTTTTATTTTTTTGTGCTTCAAATACTTTTTTGTAGGCACTGTGCGCCAATTCCTGTTGCTCCCCCGAAAGTGAATCCAGCCATTTCCGGATTGCATTTGCGAAATCATCCAGCATGCCGTTTGGCGTATGCGCAAAGAAAAACGACAGCCAGTTGCACCCGGAGTCGAACATGTGCAGATGCAGGGCGCGGGACAGATATTGCAGGCTGCTGCCGCCGCCGATGCTGTTGCCCTTTTCGTCCAGGGCCGGGCCGTAGGTGCCGATGCCCATCTGGTTTTCCACGCAGGACATGATGCCCCCGCCCACCCCGGATTTGGCGGGCAGGCCCACCTCCACGGCGAATTCGCCGGAGCCGTCGTACATGCCGCAGGTGAACATCAGGGTCTTTACCGTGCGCACCACCTGGGCGGTGAGCAGACGCTCGCCCGTGACAGGAGAAACGCCGCCATTTGCCAGCACCAACCCCAATCCGGCCAGGGAGCGGGCGTTAACGCTCATGGAGCAGAGGCGGAAGTAGAGATCGCAGGCTGCCAGAGCGTCGCCCTCCAGCACCTCCTTGCTTTTGAGCAGATAGGCGATGGAGCGGTTGCGGTCGCCGGTGCGTTCCTCGGAACGGTAGACCGCCTCGTCCAGGCAGATATCGTCGTCCAGGCACAGCTGGCGGGTGAACTTGAGTATCTGCTCAAAGCTGAACAGGGGGACCAGCAGGC
>JAFOJR010000046.1 GCA_017420125.1 Oscillospiraceae bacterium
ACAGGGTTTCTATGTATGGCGGAGAAGGAGGGATTTGAACCCTCGCACGCTTTAACACGTCTACTCCCTTAGCAGGGGAGCCCCTTCGGCCACTTGGGTACTTCTCCAGACCGACGATTGATTATGAAAACTGCTGCGGCAGCAGACAGCGGATTGTTCTGGCGGAGAGAGAGGGATTCGAACCCCCGGCCCTTTCGGGTCACTGGTTTTCAAGACCAGCTCCATAAACCACTCGGACATCTCTCCGTTCCGGAGGTTTCACTGGTTATGCCCACCCATCCTACCATAAGATATTCTGTTTGTCAACGGGCGGGCGAAAAATTTCCTTCTCCCATCCGCGGCCTTCCGAGAGATGCGGTCAGGGCTCTTCCAGAGAAAAGTCAGAAGCAGAGAGCCCTTCGGTTTTCAGGCGCGCGGGGGGCGGCGGCGTGCGGCGCAGCGGGTCATACCGGAAGGAGCGGCAGCGGTCATGGGGCGAGACAATCCCCCGTTTGGCGCACAGGATGTGTCCCTCTTCCGCGGCGGTGCCCCTGGCGCAGTAAGAACAGCAGGGCTCTATTTTTTTGCGAAACAGCATGGAGGCTCCCTCCCTTTAAAATATGCCTCTTCCCATGAAAAGGATTGTGCCGATCCCATTATACAGCAGGACGGCCGGTTTTTCCATCGTTTTTTTGCACACCCCGGGCGGAGATGAGAAGAAAGAGCAGCCAGAGGACCCATGCCGCCGCCAGCGAGACGGTGAGCGTTGTGCCGAAAGAGGCGGCGGCGATGGTATCTGCCTGCCCGGCCAGATAAGCGCCCGCAGGGACGTCCGGAGAAAACAGGCCGGAAAACAGATGGACCAGCAGAGCGGAAAAAACGCCGTGGAGCAGCTTTCCCGTCATATAGGGGCGGATGGAAAGTCCGCTGCTGCCCAGAAAGGAAAGCACCTGGCAGTGGACGGAAAGACCGGCCCACCCCAGCATAAAGGCCGCCATGGAAAGACGTCCGGCCAGCCTGCCGCCGCCGGAGAGTGCCCAGACACCGGAGGTCATTTCCACAAAGCCGGTGAGCAGGTGTTCTGCCGCCGGACGGGAAAACCCAAAGGGAGAAAGCAGGGCGCTCAGCAGACGGGAGAAAACGGGCAGGACCCCGGAGACGCAGAGGAGCCGGATGAAAACCGTGAAGAACAATACAAAGGCGCAAATATTCAATGTGCCGGAAAAGGCGGATTTCACAGCATCCGTGAAGGCGGCGGAAAAGCGGAGGGCCGGCGGCGGAGCGGACGCGGAAGAAGCCGGCAGAGCGGGAGAGCGGGCTTTATAAAAACGGAACAAAAAGCCGACGCAGAGGGAGGCGGCGGCGTGGGCAAGGTAGAGGAAGATGCCGGCCCGGCTGCTGGAAAAGACGCCCACGCCCACCACACCCAGAATAAAAGCAGGACCGGAATTGTTGCAGAAGGCCAGCATCCGCTCCGCCTCCGTTTTGGAGCAAAGGCCCTTTTCATAAAGGGAAATGGCGGTGCGGGCGCCCACGGGATATCCGCCGATGAGCCCCAGCGCCAGAGCGGAAGCGCAGGTTCCGCTGACATGAAACAGAGGGCGCATCATCCACTGAAGGGCGCGGCCGAAATAGCGGGAAAGCCCCAGGTCGACCACCAGCGCGGAAAGCACGAAAAAGGGGAACAGGGAGGGGATGATCACGTTGAGACAAAGGGTCACGCCGCCCCTTGCCGCCTCCAGAGCTTCTTCCGGGCAGGAAAGCAGCGAAAGCACGGCGCAGAGCAGTCCAAAGCCCCAAAGCGCGTCGCGCAGCGCAGGGCTGGATAGCATGCGGGACATGATGTTCTCCTTTCCGCGGGAAACCGCCGTTTTTTCCGAAATGACGCCGGAGCAAGAAAAGATATATGTTTCCCGGCGGGGAAAATTGCATGTCCGCGGAAAAAGAACCCCCCGGCGCCATTCCTGCCGGGCGGAGCAAATCAAATGTCAGAATGATGGGGAAAAGGGACAGGCGGATCGAAAATTTTAGGAAAAATTTATTTGGATTCTGTTGCGATTTGCCGCGAGAACTGATATACTAAATAAAACTTCTCCGTTTGCGTTTACAGATTTTGCAGAGGAGAAGAGCGGATCAAAAAGACCGGCGTGTCTTTTTGCAATCCGGACGATTTGCAGAGAGAATGTGCCTGCGGGCGCATTTCAGAATAGAAACCCGAATGGGAAAACGCAACCTTTTGCAGATGGCCCCCTATCTGCAGACAAAGGATTGGACAGGCAATGGAACAGCAGTTTACGCACCAACCGGTGCTTTTATCAGAATGTATGGATGCACTGGCCATCCGTCCGGACGGCGTCTACATTGACGGCACGCTGGGACGGGGCGGCCATTCTGAAGAAATCGCAAAGCGATTGAACACCGGACGGCTGATCTGTATCGACCGAGATCAGGCAGCCATTGAAGCAGGACGGCGCCGGCTGGCGCCTTATGGCGAAAAGGTGCAGTTTGTACATGGAAATTTTCAGGAGCTGGGCGACCTTCTGGAGCAGTTTTCCATTCCGCCCGCGGATGGAATGCTGTTTGACCTGGGGGTGTCTTCCCCTCAGCTGGACGAGGCCGCCCGGGGATTTTCCTATATGGCGGACGCCCCGCTGGATATGCGGATGGACCAAAGCCAGACGCTGGGCGCCTGGGATGTGGTGAACACCTGGCCCCAGGAAAAGCTGAAGCAGATTTTGTATACATACGGCGAGGAACGGTATGCGCCCCAGATTGCGGCGGCGATTGTCCGCCGCCGGGCGGAAAAACCGATTGAAACCACAGGAGAGCTGGCTGCCGTCATCCGGCACGCCATGCCGCCTGCGGCGCTGCGGGAAAAGCAGCATCCCGCCAAGCGGAGCTTCCAGGCGATCCGCATTGCGGTGAACGACGAGCTGACGGCGGTGGAGGAGATGCTTCCCGCGGCTGTGGCCCATCTGAATCCCGGCGGGCGGATTGCGGTGATTTCGTTTCACTCGCTGGAGGACCGCATCGTGAAAACCACATATCAAAGTCTGGCAAAGGGCTGTATCTGCCCGCCGGATTTTCCCGTGTGTGTCTGCGGGCGAAAGCCTTCTTTGAAGATCATCACCCGGAAGCCCATTATGCCCGGCAGGCGGGAAGAACAGGAAAATCCCAGAGCCCGCAGCGCGAAGCTGCGTGTGGGCGAGCGAATTTGACAAACTGCGACGAACGTTTGAAATCGGCTTCGATGGAAGTTCGATATAAAATC
>JAFOJR010000047.1 GCA_017420125.1 Oscillospiraceae bacterium
AAACAATGACAGAGTATGATATAATAAAGAAAATTATTATTTTGTTATATCGTTTATATGCTTCTGAACCACCCGGAAAGGATTGGCGCGCCGCTCGCCGCAAAGCGGCAGAATGGAGTTCTCTATGAAACATCGTATCACAGTCACCATTGGAAATCGGGACTATGTTCTTATTGCGCAGGAAGAAGAAGCTTATGTCCAAAAAGTGGTTTCCCATGTAGAGGAAAAAATGCAGGAATTAATGAACACCTCCCGACTTTCGGTCACAGATTCCGCTATTATGGCCGCTGTGAATATTGCAGATGACTATTTCAAAATGGCGGAAACCTCGGAGAGCCTGCGCTCCCAGCTGAAAGAATATCTGGAAGAAGCGTCCAAAATGAAACTGGAGCTTTCGGAAGCAAAGCGGGCATTGGCTAAGCTGCAGAAACAGGCGAAATAGCCTGCGGATAGGAGAATTTTGGTATGGAACTGCTTGCTCCCGCCGGATCCCTTGCCGCTGTGGAAGCAGCGGTGGCTCATGGGGCGGACGCGGTTTATCTGGGCTTTGGCCGGTTTAACGCCCGCCGCAACGCAAAAAATCTCACAGAAGAAGAACTGGCCGCCGCTGTCGCCTTATGCCACACCTGCGGTGTCCGGGTTTACCTTACCCTTAACACACTGCTGACGGATCAGGAGCTTCCTCAGGCGGCGGCGTGCATCCGCACTGCCAGTGTCCTGGGGGTAGACGCCGTACTGGTGCAGGATCTGGGCGTCTTGGAACTGGTGAAGCAGACCGCGCCGGATTTGCCGGTTCACGCTTCTACCCAGATGAGCATCCACAATTTAGACGGCGCCATCTGGGCTGCCAAAATGGGCATGCGCCGGGTAGTGCTTGCCCGGGAACTGCCAAAGGATGAAATCGCCTATCTTTGCGCCCATTCTCCGGTGGAAATCGAGATTTTTGTCCATGGTGCGCTCTGTATGTGCTATTCCGGTCAGTGTTACTTTTCCTCCGTCATCGGCGGGCGAAGCGGAAACCGGGGTCTTTGTGCCCAACCCTGCCGCCTGCCTTACGGATATGGCGCCAAGGCAAACGCGTATCCCCTCAGTCTGAAAGACGTATCTTTGGTTTCTCACCTGAAAGAACTGGAGGAAATGGGTGTTGCCTGCATCAAGCTGGAAGGACGGATGAAACGTCCGGAATACGTCTCTGTCGTCACCGCCGTTTATGCCCAGGCTTTGAAAGAAGGAAAAGCGCCTGACAAAGAAACCCTTGATTTGCTCCGCTCCGCCTTTTCCCGCCAGGGCTTTACCGACGGATATTATCAGGATGCCGTAGGAAACCATATGCTGGGCGTGCGGGACGAAGCCTCCAAAGCGGCATTTCAAACTGTGAAGCAGAAAATGGACCAGCTGTATCGCCGCCCTCCCGTCCCGCTTGCAGGCCGGGCTTCTTTTTTCCCGGGGCAGCCCAGCACTTTCTCCGTCTCCGACCCGGAAGGAAACCACATCCGGGTTTCCGGTCCTGCGCCGGAAGCAGCAAAAAACAAGGCGTTGTCAGACGTACAGATCAAAAACAACCTGCAAAAAACCGGCGGAACGCCCTATGCTTTCTCTCAATTGGAGGTTCAGGCGGCGCCGGGTCTGTTTTCCCCTGCCGCCGTCATCAATCAGCTGCGGCGGGATGCATTGTCTGCCATCACTGCTCGCCGCACCCAAGTTCCCCCGCGGCAAGAAGGCATTTTTACACCGCCGCCGCCGGTTTCCAACCGGCCGGCCGGCCCCGGTCTGACTTTCTCTGTGCAGAAAATGGCTCAGCTGACCAACGCCCTTTTGGCACGTCGGCCGCTCCAGGTCTATCTGCCGCTGGAGGAGGCCGCCCGGTACCCGGAAGAACTCCGCCGGATGCTGTCGGACGGCGCACCCATTGCCGTCACAATGCCCCGTATTATATGGGATCGGGAATGGCCCGAGGTTTTCGCTCAATTGGACATTGTACAGGCTTTGGGCATCCAAATCGCTTTAACCGGCAATTTAGGTCAAATTGCCCCGCTGCAGGCTCGCGGACTCCGGGTGCGGGGGGATTTTGGACTGAACGTATATAACAGCACAACCCTTCAGACACTACAGGAACAGTCCCTTATCTCTGCCACACTGTCCTTTGAGCTGCGTTTTTCTCAAATTCGGGATCTGGCAAAATGCATCGATACGGAACTGCTGGCCTATGGCCGGCTTCCTCTGATGGTGACGGAACAATGCATCATCCGCAATCAAAAAAACACCTGCGCCTGTGATACGCCCACCGTCCTGCGGGACCGCATTGGCGCCCGCTTCCCGGTAATCCGGGAACAAGGCTGCCGAAATACGATTTTAAATGCCAAAACTCTGTTTTTGGCAGATAAGCAAAAGGCCTATCAACGGTTGGGACTCTGGGCCGTGCGTCTGGTCTTCACCACCGAAACACCGGAGGCCTGTGTTCGCATTGCTGACGGATATTTGCAGCGCAGTCAGATACAACTGCAAGATATTACCCGGGGTCTATATTACCGGGAAGTGGAATAAATAACAGGAGAGCAGTCTGCTTTCTGCCGCCGGCAGACAGGTGGGCTGTTTCAGGCAATGCGCTTTGCCTGTTTGTCTTTTTTTGTTTTTGAAACAGGAGGAATGGTCATGTCTATCCCTGTAGCCGTTCAAATTCTCTCCCCCAAATTGGGACAGGAAATTCCCCTGCCGCAATATGAAACACCCGGCTCTGCCGGCCTGGATCTGCGGGCCTGTCTGGATGCGCCTCTCGCTTTGGCCCCTGGCCAGCGGGCGCTGATCCCCACCGGGCTCGCGCTGGCGCTGCCTTCCTCGGCTTACGCAGCTTTTCTGTTTGCCCGCAGCGGCCTGGCTTCCCGCCACGGCATCGCTTTGTCCAACGGCGTAGGCGTCATCGACAGTGACTATCGGGGCGAAATCAAAGTAGCTGTAACGAATTTCTCCCAGAAGCCGTATGAAATCCAGCCGGGCGACCGAATTTGCCAGCTGGTTCTGCTTCCCGTGGAGCAGGCGTCGCTTTTCTTTGTGGATACGTTGGAAGAAACCGCTCGCGGCACGGGTGGATTTGGTTCCACCGGACGGGCATAATCTTGGCCGGAGCCGCTGGCAGCAGGCTTTTCGCTTTTGCCGCATAGCCACTGTTTTTTCCGCCTCGCCATTCTGACCAGAAAG
>JAFOJR010000048.1 GCA_017420125.1 Oscillospiraceae bacterium
ACATGGGCTTTCCGGCTACCCGCATGACTTCCAGAACTTTTGCCTTGATTTCGTCCATCTGATTCACCTCCTGTGTGTTTTGATGCAGTGTGTCCTGCTGAAAAACGATGTTTTGCGCCCTTCGCTCCGCCGCTTTGGGGCGGGGCGAAAGGCGGAATAAAATATGTGATGTACAGGGAAAGCGTATCTGAGTTGCGGCTTGGCGGTCAAACGGGAACGCCCCGGAACACCACTTCCCCGGGGACGGCCTGAATGGAGCCGCTGGACAGTTCCGTCAGCGAAGCGGAAAAAGCATCCCCGGTCTCCAGAGGCAGTAAAAGGGTCAGCTGGATGTCCGCGCCGTACTGGGCGTCGGACAGAATCCCGCCGGCGCCGGAGAGACTGCGCTTCACCCGCTCAAACAAAGGGTAGGGACAGGTGACAAAAAGAGTTTGGAACGGACGCATGACATGGATGCCGGTTGCGGCAACCACGTCTTTCGCCGCTCTGGCATATGCCCGGGTCAATCCGCCGGCGCCAAGGAGAACGCCGCCGAAATAACGGGTGACCACGCAGCAGACATCTGTCAGCCCCTCCCGGCGCAGCACTTCCAGCACCGGCATGCCGGCGGTCCCCTGGGGCTCTCCGTCGTCGGAATAACGCATGGCGCCCGTTTCCCGGATCAGATAGGCGTAAACATTGTGCTTGGCGTCATAGTGTTTGGATTTCACAGCGGCGATCTGGGCCAGCGCTTCTTTTTCCTCGGTCACGTGAAAAAGATAGCCGATGAAGCGGGAGCGCTTTTCGGTAAACTCTGAAACGCCGTTTCCGGCGGGAATGAAAAATTCCTGGTTTGACGCACTCATGTGTCATCACCTCCCTGATGGGATAAAAAGGCGGAAATCTGCCCCAGCAGCTTTTTGGGGCAAAGGGCCTGTACGACGATCTCCGATTCATACGCAACGGATTCCACCTTTGCCTCCCGATACAGCAGATCCAGCAGACTGCCTTGGTTGTACGGAAGGCGGAGGGTGATCCGGCGCACACCCGGGTCCAGAGCCGCGGCGATTTTTTCCAGCAGCTCCGGAACGCCGGCGCCGGTTTTTGCGGAAATGGAAACAATCCGCTCTCCGTGGGGCTTGATGTCGCCGGTATATAAATCGGATTTGTTGAACACATCGATGCAGGGGGTTTTTTCTGCGCCCAGTTCGCGGATGAGATCTTCCACCACGGCGGCCTGCTCCCGCCAGTTGGGGTTGGAGCCGTCGATGACGTGCAGCAGCAGGTCGGCAAAGGACAGCTCTTCCAGCGTGGCTTTAAACGCGTCGATTAAGTGATGGGGCAGCTTCCGGATGAAACCGACGGTGTCGGAGATCAGCACTTCCAGCGTGTCGTTCACAGACAGCAGGCGGGTGGTGGTATCCAATGTGTCGAACAGGCGGTTGTTGGCGGGGATGTCTGCATGGGTGAGAAGATTGAGCAAGGTGGATTTTCCTGCGTTGGTGTACCCGACAATGGCCACCACCGGGATTTCGTTTTTCTTTCGGCGGACCCGCTGGGTGCCGCGGATGCGGCGCACGTCTTTCAGCTCCGCTTCCAGCTTGGAGATTTTGCGGCGGATATGGCGCCGGTCGCTTTCCAGCTGGGTTTCGCCGGGACCGCGGGTGCCGATGGGGCTGCGGCCGCCGGAGGCCGTCTGCCGCACCAGATGCCCCCACATGCCGGTGAGCCGGGGGAGGAGATAGCGATACTGGGCCAGCTCCACCTGGAGACGGCCTTCTTTGGTGCGGGCCCGCTGGGCAAAAATGTCCAGAATCAGACCGCTGCGGTCCAGCACCTGAACACCCAGCTCTTCTGTCAGCACCCGCATCTGGGAAGGGGACAGCTCGTTGTCGAAAATGACCATTTCCGCCTCCTGGGTCTCCACAAGCTGCCGGATCTCCGCCACTTTTCCTTCGCCGATAAACGTGCGCGGCTCGGGAGAGGAACGGGACTGCAGCACTTCGCCCACGGCGGTCCCGCCGGCGGTTTCCAGCAGGGCGGCCAGCTCTTCCATACTCTGTTCGTCTGCGCTTTCCAGCCGCCCCAGCCGGGGAGAGGAAAGACCAACCAAAACAGCTTTTGTCACATGGGTTTCTTTAAAGTTTTGTTCCATAGTTTCCTACTTTCTGTCCTCTGCCGCGTGCCGCGTTTGCTCCAGAAGAGGGATGATGTCAGATAATGAAGAGACTTTTGCATATAATAAGGACTCCACCGCAGAGTCGATGGGCAGAAGGTCGGGGATAAAAACAGGATGGACGCCGGCCGCATAAGCCGAGAGAATGCCCCGGGGGGAGTCTTCCAGCGCAATGCATGCGTCGGGGGGAAGGCCGATGGTCCGGGCGGCCTTCAGGTAAATATCCGGCGCGGGTTTGCTCCGCTCCACCATGTCGCCGCAGACGATTTCTCCGAAATAGGAGCGCACGCCCGCCTTTTCCATATAATTTTCCACCCGGCTGCGCAAAGTGGAGGTGGCCACCGTAAACCGGTATCCGTTTGCCTTTAAATATTCCAGAAGGGGAACCAGGCCCGGCTTTTTCGGCGTGCCCTGCAGGGCGATCTGCTGGTCGATGAACTGTTTCAGTTCTTCCCAGTATTCCAGAAAAGGGAAGGATGGTCCCAGATTTTTTTGAATGACCTGGGCGATTTCTTCAGACCGCAGGCCCAAAACAGAGAGCCAGAGGGAGCGGGGCATTTCAAACCCGTGCAGTTTGCCCAGATGGTCCCAGACATCCAGCCCCAGCTGCTCCGTATCAAACATTACGCCGTCCATGTCAAACAGAACACCTTTTATCATGCCCCGTTTTCTCCTTTCCAAAACAGAACACCCCTGCACCAAGCGGCACAGGGGTGTTGCATCTTATTTGTCCAAACCAAACTTTTTGTTAAAGCGGCTGACCCGTCCGCCGGTGTCTACCACTTTTTGCTTTCCAGTAAAGAAAGGATGACATTTGGAACAGACTTCAACCCGAATGTCCTTCTTGGTGGAGCCGGTTTCAAACACTTCACCACAAGCGCACCGAATGGTGGTCTGCTCATACTTTGGATGAATTCCATCTTTCATTGCCAGTTCACCTCCAATTGTACGAAGATAGCACAATCATGCGACAACTATCATATCATGTCCCAATTGAAATTGCAACCTTTTTTTTGAGAGCTCCTTCCCGTTTTTTCCTTTTCCGGCAAAAAAGCCGGATTATGCCATCTCTTTTCCAGAAAAGACCGCCTTTCCCGCCGATATTTCTTGACAGGAAAACGGGGGCGAAGTACAATAATTTTACCATCCGTCAACTGCAAAGCAATTGGATGAAATGGAGTGAAATTCAGTGGAAAAAAAGAAAAAAGTAGTGAAACGCTCTGTGCTTCCGCTGTACCTGGCGGCGGCTGTTTGGCTGCTGAATCTGCTGGTTCCTTCGGCCAATATGGGCTGGTTCCTGCTGCGGGGTGTTGTGATCTCCGCTCTGGTGCTGTTTGCCGGGAAAAGAATCTGGAAAAACCAGGTGACGGAAGCTTCGGAAGCGGGACCGGAACAGCAAGCAGAAGAACAGGCCCCGAAATCCACCGGGAATCCAAAAGTGGATCAGCTGATGCAGGAGAGAGACCGGGCCATCTCGGAAATGCGGCGTTTAAATCAGAATATTTTAGACCCTACCATCAGCCGGCAGATTGACGAGGTGGAAGAGGTAACGGAAAAAATCTTCGATCATGTGGCGGCCCATCCGGAAAAACTGCCCCAGATTCGGAAATTCCTCAATTATTATCTGCCGACGACCCTGAAACTTTTAAATGCATATGACCGTATGGGCGCCCAGGGCGTCAGCGGAGAAAATATTGACAGCGCCATGAAAAAAGTGGAAGAAATGATGGAACATATTGTGGTGGCGTTCCGCCGCCAGCTGGACGAACTGTTCGGCGCGGAAGCCATGGATATTAAATCAGACATTCAGGTGCTGGAGAACATGATGATTCGGGAAGGACTGCTGGATACACCGCTGTATTACAGTGACGAGGAATAAATGAGAAAGCAGATATAGAGAAAGGAATTATCAGGATGAACGAAAAAGAAATGATGCCGGAATTGACGTTAAATCCTAATCAGCTTCAGGAAGAACTGGAACAGATCGCCGCCCCGCAGCTGACGCTGGAACCGGAAACCCAGCAGGCAATGGAGACGGTGCCCCAGGCGCCTGCCGCACCGGAGCCGCTGGACGACTCCATGCTGACAGAGGCGGAGAAGCAGGCTGTGAGCGAATTTGCGGAAAAAATTAATCTTCGGGACTCCAATGTAGTGCTTCAGTACGGAACCGCTGCACAGAAAAATATCGTCTCCTTTTCCGAGCAGGCGCTGGCCAATGTGAAAACAAAGGATCTGGGGGAAATCGGCGCGGCTCTTACCAGTCTTGTGACAGAGCTGAAAGGATTCCATCTGGAAGACAAGAAAGGGATTCGGGGCTTTTTCCAGAAAAAGAGAAACCAGCTTGCGGCCATGAAGGCGGAATATGATGCGGCGGAAACAAATGTAGACAAAATTGCGGAAATGCTGGAGCAGCATCAGGTCCGTCTGATGAAAAATGTGGCCACCTTCGATCAGATGTATGATCTGAACCTGAAATATTACAAAGAACTTACCATGTATATCCTGGCCGGACAGAAGAAGCTCCGTACGGTCCGCGCAGGGGAATTAAAACAGCTTGAGGAAAAAGCGGCCCAGACCGGCGCCCAGGAAGATGCGCAGTCCTATAATGATTTGGTTGCCATGTGCAACCGGTTTGAAAAAAAGATCCACGATCTGGAACTGACGAGAATGATCTCCATCCAGATGGGCCCTCAGACCAGACTCCTTCAGAACAACGACACGCTGATGATTGAAAAAATCCAGTCCAGTCTGGTCAACACCATTCCACTTTGGAAAAGCCAGATGGTTCTGGCGCTGGGGCTGGAGCAGTCCCGTCAGGCCACGGAGGCCCAGTCCGCTGTTACAAACATGACAAATGAACTGCTGCAGAAGAACGCTGAGGCGCTGAAGACGGGAACCATCAATACAGCCCGGGAAGCAGAGCGGAGCATCGTGGATATTGAAACACTGCGGCACACCAACGAACAGCTCATCGGCACGTTGGATGAAGTGATGCAGATCCAGCGGGAAGGCGCGCAAAAGCGTCAGGCCGCGGAAACGGAGCTGCGCCGCATTGAAGAGGAATTGAAAAACAAGCTTTTGGAATTAAAAGGCTAATCTTCTTTTGATTTTTGGCTTGTTTGCATGCACTTCTGTTGAGGTGAAGAAATGAAAGTATTCAAGCATTATGCTGTTTCTGTTATCGTGCTGCTGCTTGCCATCGGCGTGTCCTGTGCCGTCGCGGGAACGCGATTTGCAAGGCAATCGGCCCAGACACCGGTGCCCGGCGGGGCGCCTTCGGCTGCAGTGCAGACGCTTACGCCACAAACCCAGCAACCGGCTTCCACTGCAGATGGTTCCGGCAGCGTCGCTTATGTGCAGGACGGTGCCAATGTCATCAACACGGAAACCGAACGGAAAATTCAGGCTGTGAACCTGGAATTGAAGCAAAAAACAGGCGGCGAGATCGTCATCGTTTCCGTGACCTCCTTCAACGGCGTGTCGCCGGAGCAGAAGGCAATGGAATTATTTGACTCCTACGGCGTGGGCGATCCGGCCCGCAACAACGGGATGCTGCTGGTGTTTTCCCCTGCCGAGGGGAGCGGGTGGCTTCTGCAGGGCAGCGGGATTGCAGACACGTTTACCGACGGCACGGTAAACAAATATTTAGATACCTATTTTTGGGATGCGTTTGACGCGGGAAATTATAATAAGGCGGTTGGAGACCTGTTTGGCGCGCTGACGGGCTGGTATGAAAGCTATTACCATGTTTCTTTGGAAAAGAACGCCTGGTCGAATGGCGGCAGCGGGAACACGGCAAACCAGATAGGGAACGCCGACTGGGGCAACGGTGTTGCTTCCATCATCACAGCGGGCGGCCATGTAGTGGGCGGTGCGCTGCGGTTCATTAAAACAATCGTCGGCCTTGTTCTTGCGGCGGTGGTGATTATCATCTTCATCATTGCAGGCAGAAGGAGACCCCGCGGCCCCGGCGGCGGATATCGCCGTCAGCCGCCTCCCGGTCCCGGGCCGTTCCGCCCATATTCCAGCGGGCGCCGCACCTCCGATCGATTCCGCAGCGGGGACTTTGGCAGCGGACGCTCCGGCCCCGGCAGCAGCGGACGCTCCGGCTCTGGCGGCTTTGGCGGCGGACATTCCAGCTCCGGCGGCGGCGGCCGCAGCAGCGGCGGTTTCGGCGGCGGACATTCCAGCTCCGGCGGCGGCGGGAGACGATAACGCGGAAAGAAAGAATAAAAAACGGCGGCGCTCGTTTGGCGCCGCCGTTTTCAAATCATTTGCACCGGGTGCGGGCAGAGGGAGAAGAAAATGCTGCAATTGCTGTTGGGACGCGGGCGAAGAAGCCTGCCTCGTTTATTGGAAAAAATCAAATCAGACGGAAAAGCAGGCCGCCCGGTTATTTTAATTGTACCGGAGCAGTATTCCCACCAGATGGAGCGGACATTGTGTGAAGTGGTGGGAAATGAAAGCTGCCTGTTTGCGGAGGTGTTAAGCTTCACCCGCCTTGCCAGCCGGGTGGAAGCGCTGGCCGGTGGGCTGGCTGTTTCCCCGCTGGACAATGGCGGGCGTATTTTGATGATGCAGCGCGCCCGGGCACGGATGGAATCCGAGCTGTCCTTTTATGCGCGGTCTTCTGCAAAACCCGTATTTTTGAAAGGCCTTTTGTCCACCATTGACGAATTGAAAAGCGGGCTCATCACGCCGGAGCTGCTGTATCATACGGCAGAACAGGCGGAAGGGGACCAGCGCCAGAGGCTGCAGGAGCTGGCGCTTTTATATGGTGCGTACGACAGTCTGCTGGGCCGGACATGCTGCGATCCGAAGGACCGCCTGACCCGTTTGGCGGAGCAATTGGAAACAAGTGCGTACGGCAAGGGGAAATCTGTCTGTTTTTACGGGTTCACCGATTTTACGGCACAGGAAAAACAAGTGGTGCGGGCGTTGTTTTCCCAGGCGCTGTCTGTCACAGCGGTGCTGCCCTGCAGTTCTCTGGAAGGCAAAGAGGAGCATTTTGCGTTTGCCCGCCAGACGGGTCAGTTTTTGCTCCGCCTGGCCAAACAGCAGGACAGGCGGGCGGAAGTGATTGTTTGCCGGGCGGAAGCGGGCGAGCGAACGCCCGAACTGCTGTATCTGGAACAGATGTTATTTACCGCGCCCTGGGAGCCCATGGAAGAAATCCCGCCCCGGAATACCGTGATCTGCCGCGAGGCGCAGACAATTTTTTCGGAGGTGGCGTGGGCTGCCGCGGAAATTTTACATCTGGTGGAAGAAACAGGGTGCCGGTTCCGGGATATCGGCGTGGTGGCCCGGGGCTTTGAGACCTATGCCAGATGGGTGGATGTGGTGTTTGCCCGCTATGGGATTCCCGTGTTTCTCAGCCAGATGACGGATATTTTGGAAAAGCCGGTCATCTCATTGGTGGTTGCGGCGCTGGATATCCTGGAGTATGGCTATGAAAAAGAAGACGTCCTTCGGTATTTGAAAACCGGATTGACCCATCTGACCATAGAAGAATGTGATTTGCTGGAAAATTATATTCTGTGCTGGGAAATCCGGGGGAAACAGTTTCAAACGCAATGGACGATGCATCCGGGCGGATTTGGGCAGGAGATGACCCCGGAGGATGAGAAGACGCTGGACCGGCTTAATTTACTGCGGGAAAAATTTCTTGCCCCGCTGAAACGTTTGGGGGGCAAACGTGCACGGACAGCGCGGGAGCAGGCTTTGGCGCTGTATGGCTTTTTGGAAGAGATTCAGCTCCCCCAGCGGCTGGAGCAGAGAAGTGCATTGCTGGAAGAACAAAACCAAAAAGAATTGGCAGAAGAATATCGGCAGCTGTGGGAAATTTTATGCCATGGGCTGGAGCAGTGTGTGGAATATCTGGACGACACAGCGTTTACACTGCAGGAATTTTCCGCTTTATTTTCTTTGGTTTTATCCCAATATCACGTGGGCTCCATTCCCATTTCTATGGATCGGGTGACGGCCGGGGAAGCCATGCGAATCGGCCAGCAGCCCGTGCGCTATCTATTGATTTTAGGCGCTGCGGAGGAGGCTGTCCCCAGTCTGGAAGAGCCGCCGGGGATGCTCAAGGAAGAGGACCGGGTTTTGCTGGAAGGCGCCGGCCTGCTCCTCTCATCCACGGAAGAATACCGATTGCTGCGGGAAATGGCCACGATCGACGCGATTTGCGCCATGCCGTCGGACGGGCTGTATCTTTCCTATCCGATGCAGGGCCCCGGCGGCCAGCAGCAGCGCCCCTCCTTTCTCTTTCCCCGGATCCGCCGGCTGCTGCCGTGCGCTCCGTTTCAGCGGGAAGCGGATCACATGGAGGAGATCTGCATGGCCGCGCCATACCCTGCGCTGGAGTCGGTATCGCTGGATCCGCAAAACAATGACGCCTGGCTGACACAGCTGTCTGCCGCATTTCCGGAATATGCGCCGGCAGTGGCGGCTGTGCGGCGTGCAGCGGCAGCGCAAATGAGCCCCCTGTCTCCCCAGGTGGTTCGGGCGCTGTATGACGACCGGATTTCCATGTCGGCCTCGCGGCTGGACCGGCATCAGTCCTGCCGCTTTTCCTATTTTATGCAATACGGGCTGAAGGCAAAGCCCCGCCGCCGGGCCAAATTTCAGGCGCCGGAAATGGGCTCTTTGATCCATTTTGTGCTGGAACAGGTGCTCATACGCGGCCAAAAGGGAAACGGTGTCCGGGAGATGGGACCGGAGGATTGGAAACCGGTCTGCAAAGCGGCGATGGCGCAATATGCAGAAACGGTTTTAGGCGGTCTGGACCAAAAATCCCCACGCTTTGACTATTTGTTCCACCGTCTGGAAAAAACCGTGTTTTTGATTGTCGAAAACGTGATGGAAGAACTCCGCGCGTCGGATTTTACGCCGCTCTCGTTTGAACTGGGCTTTGGGCCGCAGGCATCGCTTCCCCCCATTCAGATAAAGGTGGACGGCGTCACCTTGTCCATCAGCGGTTTTGTAGACCGTGTGGATGGCTGGGAGCAGGATGGAACATTGTATCTGCGGATTGTGGATTATAAAACGGGATACCGGTCCTTTGATTTGACGGAAATCTGGAATGGCCTGGGCATGCAGATACTGCTGTATCTTTTTGCCCTGGAAAAAGAAGGAGGCAGATTATACGGCAGGCCGGTGCAGCCGGCAGGTGTCCTCTATCTCCCTGCCAGGCAGGTGGTCATTTCGGGCAGCCATAACATGACAGAGCAGCTGCGGCGAAGCAAAGTAGATGCGGCTCTGCGCCGGCGCGGGCTGCTGCTGAACAGCCCGCAGGTTCTGGAGGCGATGGAGCACTGTAAGGAAACAGGCGTTCGTTTTTTGCCGATCCGCGTCAGTGCAAAAACGGGACAATTTTCAGGGGATGCTTTGGTGACAGCGGCGCAGCTGGAAGGGCTGAACCGCCATTTGAACCGGATTTTGCACGCGCTTGCCAAAGAACTGACAGGCGGTGAAATTGCGCCCAATCCCTGGTACCGTGGACCGAAGCAGCAGGCCTGCACCTTTTGCCCCTTTGCCAGCGCCTGTCAGTTTGACCCGGTCTGCGGACATCGGAAACGATATTTTAAAAAGCAGAAGCCGGAGAATTTTTGGCAGCAGATTCTATCCACAGATCAGCCGGAATAGGAGGTGTACAAATGTTTCAACCCACAAAACAGCAGGAAGAGGCAATCGTTGCCCGGGGGAGCAGCCTTCTTGTTTCGGCGGCGGCCGGTTCCGGAAAAACCAAGGTTTTGGTGGAGCGGCTGATGGCGCGCCTGACGGAGGAAACGGATCCGTGCCAGATTCAGGAGTTTCTCATCATTACTTATACCAGGGCGGCGGCGGCGGAGCTGCGGGGCAAGATTATAGAAGAGATGGCGGAGCGTTTGGCGGCAGACCCGCAGAACCGGCACTTGCAGCGGCAGAGCCAGTTGGTTTACCAGGCGGAAATCAAGACCATTCACAGCTTTTGTCAGCGCTTGCTGCGTCAGAATGCCCATGGACTGGGGCTGGACCCGGATTTCCGGGTGGGCGAGGAAACAGAATGCCTGCTTTTGCGGCGCAGGGTGGTCAACCAGGTGCTGGAGGAATGGTATCAATCCCAGCCTGAAAAGGCGCCTTTTTACGCTTTGGTGGATTTATATTCCGCCGGCCCCAATGACGAGCAGCTGGTGGAAATTATATTGAATACAGAAGAAAAACTGCAGAGCCATCCGGATCCGGAAAAATGGCGGACAGAGCAAATGGCTGCGCTGACGCTTCCGGAAGGGATGGACGCGGGGGAAACCATATGGGGACAGCTGCTGCTGCAGGACGGCATATCCCAGTGCGCCTATTGGGAGCGGGAAATGCAGCGGGCATACCATTTGCTCCTGGAAGATGAGAAGCTGAGCAAAGGATATGCAGACAGCTTTCAGGCCACAATCGCCGGTCTGCAAAATCTGCAGGCAGCCATGAAGCAGGGGTGGACGGCGGCGGAAAAAGCAGTTTCTCAGGAATTTTTTCCCCGGCTGGGCGCCGTGCGCGGCTGTGAAAACCCCCTTTTGCAGGAGCAGGTAAAGCAGATCCGCGCGCAGTGCAAAAAACGTCTGGAGTTCCTTCAGGCGCGGTTTTCCACTTCGGGCGAAACGCTTTTGGACGATATGAGAGCCGTGGCACCGGTGATTGGCGTGCTGTTTCAGCTGGTGACTGCGTTTGAGCGGGCATATACAGCGGAAAAGCGCCGGAGAAGAATGCTGGACTTCTCTGATTTAGAGCATCTGGCGCTTCGCGCCCTGCTGGACCCGGAAACCGGCGGGCCGACAGAGCTGGCGCGGGAAACCCAAATGCGGTACCGGGAAATTATGGTGGATGAATATCAGGATGTAAACGGCGTGCAGGATGCCATTTTCCATGCATTGTCCCGCAATGGGCAGAATTTGTTTTTTGTGGGCGATGTGAAACAGTCCATTTACCGGTTCCGCCTGGCGGATCCCACGCTGTTTCTGGAGAAATATCGAGCCTTTGCACCGTATGAACAGGCAAGCGAGGGAGAGAGCCGGCGGATTGTGCTGTCCCAAAATTTCCGTTCCCGCAGGGAGGTGCTGGCGGGCGTCAATTTTCTGTTTCGAAATATCATGTCAGAAGAATTGGGCGAAATGGCATATACGGACACGGAGGCGCTGTACCCCGGCGCGGTCTATCCGGACGGCCCGGACACTCGTGTGGAACTGCAGGTACTGCAATGGGACGAAGAGAATGCGGAGCCGGAGGAAGAAGAAAGGCCGGGCCGGACGGAAGTCGAAGCAAACGCTGCCGCTGCGCGGATAGAAGCATTGCTGGGGGAGAAATTTCCGGTGTATGACCGGGAAACAGAGCAGATGCGCCCGGTGCGCCCCAGCGATATTGTGATTTTGCTGCGTTCCCCTCATCCGGTCCTGCAGTATTACACCCGGGCACTGGGAAAGCGGAATATTCCCTTTGTAACAGAAGGCGGGGACGGGTTTCTCTCCGCGGTGGAGATTGCAGTGGTCCTTTCTCTCTTGCGGATTTTAGACAATCCGCGGCAGGATATTCCCTTAATTTCTGTTTTGCGTTCCCCGCTGTTTGGTTTTTCTTCCGACCGTTTGGCGGAAATCCGTTTATGTGCGCCAGACGCGGATTTTTATGATGCGCTGGCGGCGGCGGCAGAGACCATGGCGGACTGCAGCAGTTTTTTACAGGCATTGCATGAAATGCGGCAGCACGCGATGGAGCTGCCGTTGGACCGTTTGCTGTGGCAGCTTTACAACCGATGGAATATTTTGAGCGTATTCGGTGCGCTGCCCGGCGGCGCGCTGCGGCAGAAAAATTTGATTCTGTTTACCGAATATGCGGGACAGTTTGCAAAATCAGGACAAAAGAGTCTGTTTGATTTTTTAACTTACGTCCAGTGGATGGAAGAAAACGGAAAAGATTTCGCTCCGTCAGGCGACCAGGCGGGGGAAGGCGTCCGGATTATGAGCATCCACAAGTCAAAGGGATTGGAATATCCGGTGGTGCTTTTGGCGGGCCTGTCCAAGCGGTTTAACGCGACGGATCTGCGAAAACCGATTTTAGTGCACCCCGCTCTGGGCGTGGGGCCCAAGTGGCTGGATCGCGAGCGGCTGGTGGAGATGCCTACCCTGGCGCGAATGGCGGTGGCTCACCAATTGGATCGGGAGCTGCGGTCTGAGGAAATGCGGCTGTTGTATGTTGCCATGACCCGTGCCAAGGAAAAACTGATTCTCCTTTGTTCTGTCTCCGGGGGGAGGGAACTGCGGCAGTATGGAATGGCGGCCCGGCAGCCGATGGACCCGCAGGTTTTGGCGGCGGCGCCGTCCATGGCCGGGTGGATTTTACCCGTTTTGATGACCCGGCCGGAAGCAGGGGCGCTGCGGGACGCCGCAGAGCTGCCGCAAATGATGCCGACGCCGGACGACAGTCCCGCGTGGGATATTTCGTTTCAAATGTTCTCACAGGACGACAAGCGGGAAGAAAACGAAACGGACCGGGAAGATTCTGCCGAAACATCAGATTGGACAGAACGTCCGGAAGCACGCCGGGCGCGCCCGGCGTACCGGCCCTTTTTTGTCTATCCCCATCTGGCCGCTGACCGGCCGTCCAAACTCACGGCGACAGATCTCAAGGGCAGAAGACTGGATCAGGAGGCGGCGGAAGACACGCCGGTGCATTGGCAGAAGCCGGTTTACCGGCCGCGGTTTGCCATGGAACAGCAGGGGCTGACGCCGGCGGAGCGTGGGACGGCGCTTCATCTTGCCATGCAGTTTTTGGACTATACCCGCACGGATACCGTGGCGGCGGTGGAAAAGGAACTGGAGCGCATGAAGGCAATGGCGCTGCTGACAGCAGAACAGGCTGCGGCAGTGCGGCCGGAAAAAATTGTAAAATTGTTTTCCTCGCCTTTGGGAAAACGGCTTTCCGGCGGAGACTGCAAGCGAGAGTTTAAATTTTCCATTTTGGTCCCGGCCGAAACATATTATCCGGAGGCCAAAGGGGAACAGGTGCTGCTGCAGGGCGTGATCGACTGCTATTTTGAAGAGGCAGACGGCATCACAGTGGTGGATTTTAAAACAGACTATGTTCCCCGTGGAGAAGAAGCAGAAGTGGCCGCCAAATATACCGGCCAGCTGGAAATTTACCAGAAAGCGCTGGAGATGATTACGGGAAAACCGGTTCGTCACCGCATTCTGTACTTTTTTTCCACCAACCGGTCATGGGAGTGGAAGGAATCCCTGCTGGGGGGCGCCGGCGCAGGGGAGAAAAAAGAGAAATAAATTTGCAGGCTTCTGTTGGTTTTTATCGTTGACAGAAGCCTGAAATTTCTCTAATATAAGAAGGTATCAACTGATAGAGAGAAGGCCTTTTTGTTATGATGACGTTAGAAAGCTTTAAGGAAGCCCGTTCGGTGCTGCGGAATGTAATTTTGGATACGAAACTGATTTACAGCACGGCTTTTTCGGAAGCAACCGGGCACAATGTATATTTAAAGCCGGAAAACATGCAGAAGACCGGGGCATATAAAATCCGGGGGGCATATTATAAAATCCATACACTGACCGAGGAACAAAAGTCGAAAGGGCTGGTGACGGCCTCCGCCGGGAATCATGCCCAGGGTGTGGCGTATGCGGCGAAGACAGCAGGGGTGCAGGCCACCATTGTGATGCCCACCACGACGCCTCTGGTGAAGGTAAACAACACAAAAGCATATGGGGCAAATGTCATTTTGGAAGGGTCTTTTTTTGACGAAAGCGCCGCGCTGGCGGCAAAGCTGTCGGAAGAACAGGGGCTGACCTATGTTCATCCGTTTAACGACCCGGTTTTGGCTACGGGGCAGGGTACCA
This sequence comes from Oscillospiraceae bacterium, assembly GCA_017420125.1. Lineage (GTDB taxonomy): Bacteria > Bacillota > Clostridia > Oscillospirales > Oscillospiraceae > RGIG529. The sequence goes on from JAFOJR010000048.1 coordinate 14,020, forward strand.
TTGCCTATGAGATTTTTAAAGATTTGCCGGATGTGGACATCATTCTGGTTCCCATCGGGGGCGGCGGGCTGGCCGCCGGCATTTCCACTTTGGCAAAGCTGCTCAATCCCCATGTAAAGGTGATTGGCGTGGAACCAACAGGCGCGGCCAGCATGAAAGCGTCGCTGGATGCCGGCCATATTGTGACGGTGGATCCCATCGATACCATAGCCGACGGCGTGGCGGTAAAGACGCCGGGCGATGCCGTTTTCCCCTATATTCAGCAGTATTTGGACGACATCATTACCATTGATGATGACGAGCTGGTG
>JAFOJR010000049.1 GCA_017420125.1 Oscillospiraceae bacterium
AGATTCTGGAAGGGACGGTAGCGAATGTTCCTCCCCAGGGTGGGAGAAAGCACCCTCACCAGGAGTTCATTCAGATTGATACAAAGAACATCCTGTTCATCTGTGGCGGTGCATTTGATGGGATTGAAAAGATTATCGAACAGCGGTTGGATAAAACCACCATTGGTTTTGGCGGCACAGTGCAGAGCAAACAAGAAAAAGACATCAGCGTATTGCTGAAAGAAATCCAGCCTCATGATTTGCTTCGTTTCGGGATTATTCCCGAATTAGTGGGCCGCCTGCCTGTAATTGCCCCACTTCAAGCGCTTACCAAAGAACAGATGGTGCAGGTTTTAACTGAGCCGAAAAATGCTCTGGTGAAACAGTATGAGAAGTTGTTGCGATATGACAATGTCCGGTTGATATTTGAAAAGAAGGCGTTGGAGGCTGTTGCAGACCAGGCAGTGGCCCGTGGGATTGGTGCCAGGGGCCTGCGTGCTGTAATGGAACATGTGATGACAAAAATTATGTATGAAACGCCTTCAGATCCTGCGGTAGAGTCCGTTACTATTACAGAAGAATGCATTGTAGAAGGGAAGGAGCCGATTATCGTGCGAAAGCAGGAAGAAGCTCCAACCGAGTCCATTGAGTCTATCGATGCGATTTTGCCGCCGGAGGCCAATATTTCTTGACTGTGTAAATGGAGAAAAGAACAATAGCCCAAAAGCGTTGTTGCTCTGTTGTCAATTCAATGGGCGTCCGGCCTGTGAGCAATCACAATCGGGCGCCTTTCTGATTTCAATGTACGAAAATGTCAAAGCCAATTTTCCAAGGAAAAGGAGTGAGGGGTATGGAACACAAACTACGCCTTATGCCTATGTTGGCCCTGCGTGGCCTGACAATTTTTCCCCACGTAATGCTTCATTTTGATGTAGGACGTCAAATATCGATTCGTGCACTAAATGAAGCAATGGAGGAAAACCAGACCATCTTTTTGGTTGCACAAAAAGATGTATTAGTAGAAGAACCAGGAGTGGATGATCTCTACCAAGTGGGAACAATTTCCAAAATCCGACAGATTTTGCGACTGCCGGACGACACAGTGCGTGTCATGGTCGAAGGAGAATCCAGAGGACGGCTGCATGAAGTGATGCGCAGTCACCCGTCTTTTTACTGTGAAGTAGAGGAATATCCAGAGCAGGAGACAGGGAAACCCACTGCCCGTGTGGAGGCCCTCATTCGCAACTGTTATGAAATTTTTGAACAATATGCCAATTTGGCGCCTAAGATGGCGCCGGATGTGATGCTGAACGTAATGTCTTCCACCAATCCGGGCTATATTGCAGATTATATTGCACAGAATATTTCCATGCGAAGTCAGGATAAGCAGAGTATTTTGGAAGAACTTCGGCCTGTGCGGCGACTGGAAAAAGTCAATCAGATTTTGGCGCGGGAAACAGAAGTACTCCAATTGGAGCAGGATATCCAAAGCAGAGTGCGGGATCAATTAGGGAAAAACCAAAAAGATTATATTCTGCGGGAACAGATGAAAATTATTCGAACCGAGTTAGGCGAAGAAGATGATCTGGCCAGCGAAAAAGAGGAATATCTTGCGAAAATTAAAGCGGCAAAGCTGCCGCAGGAAGCAGAAGAAAAGCTGAAGAAAGAATTGACTCGTTTGACAAAGCAACCAGCTGGCTCTTCTGAAGCGTCCGTTTTGCGCAATTATCTGGATGTTTGTTTAGGCCTGCCCTGGAACAAGCGAACAAAAGAGCGCCTGGATGTAGAGGCAGCCCGTAAGCGCTTGGATAAGGACCATTATGGTTTGGATAAGGTTAAAGAGAGGATTTTGGAATTTTTAGCAGTCAAACAGCTTGCGCCGGAATTGAAAGGGCAAATTATTTGTCTGGTTGGCCCACCGGGTGTTGGGAAAACATCTGTTGCCATCTCGATTGCCGGTGCGCTCAATCGCAAGCTGGCTCGTCTGTCTTTAGGCGGTATTCGGGATGAAGCAGATATCCGAGGCCACAGAAAAACATATGTGGGCGCTATGCCAGGCCGCATCATTACTGCAGTGGAGCAGGCAGGATCGAAAAACCCTTTGCTTTTGCTGGATGAGATCGACAAGCTGAGCAGTGACTATCGAGGGGATCCATCGGCTGCCCTGCTGGAAGTTTTGGATGTTGAGCAAAATATGGCTTTCCGCGACCATTTTTTGGAGCTTCCTTTTGACCTGTCCGATGTTATGTTTATCACCACGGCAAATACCACGAATACCATTCCCAGACCGCTTTTGGATCGGATGGAAGTCATTGAACTGAATAGTTATACCGATGAAGAAAAGTTGCAAATTGCTAAAAATCATTTGATCCCAAAGCAGATCAAACGTCATGGATTGAAACGAAGTCAGCTTCGTTTCACAGATGATGCAATTCGGGAGATCATTGTAGGGTATACCAGAGAAGCAGGCGTTCGCATTTTAGAGCGGGAGATTGCTTCTATCTGCCGCAAATGTGCCATGAAAATTGTTTCCAAAGCAGAACGGACCAGTACAGTGACAGGAGATGCGATATCTTCTTTCTTAGGTGTGCGGAAATACCATCCGGAGCATTTAGAAAAAGAAGAACAAGTTGGTGTGGTCAATGGTCTTGCATGGACATCGGTCGGTGGAGAACTTTTGGAAGTGGAAGTCAATGTGGTGGACGGTTCCGGGAAAGTAGAAATGACGGGGAACCTGGGCAATGTAATGAAGGAGTCTGTTCAGGCAGCAATATCTTACATTAGAAGTCGAAAGAAAGAGTTAAAAATCCCTGATAATTTTTATAAAGAAAAAGATATCCATGTACACTTCCCGGAAGGAGCGGTTCCAAAGGATGGTCCTTCCGCCGGAATTACTATTACAACTGCAATCGTATCGGCGCTAACAGGGAGACCAGTACGCTGTGACCTGGCGATGACAGGAGAAGTAACGCTTCGCGGCAGAGTTCTGCCCATTGGCGGACTGAAAGAAAAGACCATGGCAGCGTTGCGCCATGGGATCAAAACCGTCATTTTGCCGGCGGATAATGCACCGGATTTGGAAGAAATCGACCAGACTGTGCGACGCTCTTTGCAATTTATTATGGTAGAGCATGTGGATGCCGTTTTGGTGGAAGCGCTGAATTTAACAGCTTTGCCTCAGGCACCTCAAGAGCAGGAGCCTGCGGTGAACATTCCAAATGAAGAAGTTAGTGGTGCATCCGTGGCGCTGACGCAATGAAAATGCAGTCCGGCTTTCAATGCAATTTGTTTCTGAAAGTCGGACTGTAGAGGATGATAACATGAATTTGCAAAAAACAGAATTTATACGATCTGCTGTTCGACCGGCCGATTTTCCCCGGGATGGTTTTCCTCAGGTGGTATTTTCCGGTCGTTCCAATGTAGGAAAATCTTCGGTGATCAATCGTTTGCTGAATCGCAAGAATTTTGCCCGGGTAGGGAGTGCACCGGGAAAAACCGCTCATATCAACTTTTTTGAAGTAGACAAAACCTTTTATCTGGTGGACCTGCCCGGTTACGGATACGCAAAAGTATCGAAAACGGAGCGAGATCGCTGGGGACGTTTGATGGAACAATATTTTGGCAGCGGATTGATTTCTCTCGGCATCATGATTGTAGATGCACGTCACAAACCTACGGCGGATGACTGTACGATGGCAGTTTGGTTCAGGGAAAGCGGGCGTCCGTATGTAGTAGTGGCAAACAAAGCAGATAAACTGAAGAAAAGTGAACGGATCCCCAGCGTTCAGCGCATAATAGATACGCTGGAATTGACAAATGAGATTCCTGTTATTTTGTTTTCCGCGTCGACAGGAGAAGGGAAAGAAGAACTGCTGCATTTGATTTTTGACCGTATGGAGGAAGCAAAATGAAATATGTTCGTGTTCTGCAAGATGGAGAAGCAGTTTGGGGTGTGCTGAAAGAAGATCAAATCC
>JAFOJR010000050.1 GCA_017420125.1 Oscillospiraceae bacterium
CCAAGCGATTCAGCACCAGCGGTGCACCGGACGGCAAAATGCCGATTTCGACACAATTCGCATCATCCTGACAATCGTGCACCACAATGCGCTCCTGGTCATAGATTTCCTGACCCACTTTTGCGATCAGTTCTTCCGGAGTGGTTCCTCGATGGAACCCGGTGGCCACCAGCAGTGTCACCGCGATTTCCGGATTCCCTTGCCGCAGCTCTTTCAACATAAAGGGCAAAATGTGCTTACTGGGAACCGGACGGGTATGATCGCTGATGATAATAGTCGCCGTCTGTTTGCCAACAGCTAACTCTTTCAGCGTCGGGCTTCCAATAGGCGCCGCCATAGCAGCCCGTACCAGTGCATCTTCATCTTCTCCACTGGCCAGCAAATGCGCTTTGGACAACAGCACCTCTGCGGAAGAAAACTCTCTTTCCAACAAAATGCCCGTGTTGCCATATGCGATGGTTGTGTTCATATTCCACCCTCCTATTCCCTTTTCTTATGTATCAGGACGAATTTTCGCCCTGATTTTTGTCCTTTTCCAAATGTGTTTTCCCACAGTCTAGACATATTGAGGATGCAGAATCCGCTGTCTCACTTCTTCCAGCACCTGTCCCCGATTTCCCTCTGTCACTTCCAGCACTGTAGTCCGATAATGCTTGTGGATCTGCTCCAAAAATTCTGTGCTGGCAGGCTTCACCACACCCAAAACAGGAACATTACGTTCCAGACAGTCCAGCACCGCCTTTTGGAATTGATATGCTTCTTGCTCCATAAAGCCCAGCTCATCCATAATAATTAAATCTTTTCCTTTTGCGGCAGTAAGCAATGCTGTGCCTATTCGGTCAAATACCTCAGGATATCCTTCATATTGGGTCATTCCAATTCTGCGGGCCACGACCTGACTGGGATCATAATCGGTCTCGTCCCACTGACTTACATCCATCATAAAAATGTCAGAGCCACCATCTGGTTTCTGCGGTCCCTTCACAGTGCGAAACCCGCCGATGGTCCCCGGATATTCCCCGATCAGCTTTCGGATGATGGTGGATTTTCCCACCTGTACCTTTCCGGTTAAAAACAGATGCACCTTTTTCGCCTCTCTTTCCGTTTCCTGCAGCACTGTCCGCTTATCGGATGCTCCATGTGCAGTCCAAGGGTTCATTTTGGAACGCACGTTTCCCTGCACAGAGGGGCATGGCGTGTTCCGGCGGATAAATCATCACTTTCTCCACATCCGGACAAACAGCCTGAAGTTTGGAAAGCAGCATCTCCTTCGGTGCGCTGCTCACAACGTCCAGGTGCAGCCCGGTTCCCGTTTCATGTGCTGCATAGTCTATAATATCTGCAGAAAGAGGGAAAATTACTTCATCCAATCCATGGATGGAACGTGGTTTTTTCTCATCTGCAATACGACCCAAAATACGATCCAGTCTTTTTAACACGCTCCCACAACCACATGGGCCTGGTAAAATCCGGCTTTTGTCTCCCGTTCGATAGCGAATCAGCGGCTGTCCGCGACGTGCCAAAGTCGTCAGTGTCACTTCGCCCCATTCCCCATCGGGAACCAGCTTTCCTTCTTCATCCAAAATTTCCACATACAAATTGGTTTCCCAAATGTGCATTCCTTTATGCTCACTGCATTCCAGTGCCATTCCAAGGCCACTTTCAGCCAAACCATAATGGTCAAACGCCTTTCCTGGCCAAATGCGTTCCATTTCCTGCCGGGCAAAGGGCGAAAAGTAATCTCCGCAAATCATCAGGCTTTTGATGGGGAAAGAATGTCCAAACTGTTCACAATACCGCGCCAGAGACAACACCGTTGCCGGCTGACCGGAAATAGAGTTGACTTGCTCCGTCTCCATCAAACGACACATTTCCGCAAACGGTGCATTGGGCATTCCATATACCGGCCTGGCTCCCATCCGTTCCAAAGCCTTCCCAACCAAACGGCCTACACTGTATTCTCTGCTGTGGGGATATAACACCAGTACCACATCGCCTGGTTCAATCAATTCCAGATAGCCTTGTGCATAGAAGGCAACTGTTGCTTCCAGATCTTCTTTTGTAAAGAAGAGGCGTTTTGGCCTGCCGGTGGTGCCGGATCTTTCTACGGTTAGAATCCGGTCGATTTCGCTTTGCGACACACAAAGCATCCGATGACCATACTGTTTTAGTTCCTGTACGCAAAAAGTAGGCAGCGCCTGTACATCTGCCAGACTGTTTAAGTGATCTGGATACGATTGATAATACGGACCATGGGCTTTCACATACGTCAAAAGTTCGTTCCACCGGCGCAGGTGATAAGCATCTAATTCCTTTCGGGTCAGCGGTTTTCCAGGGCAAACCGCTTTCTGCGTCCATAAATCATACGTTGACATCTTACTTCTCTCTTTTTATCATTCTTTTGGC
>JAFOJR010000051.1 GCA_017420125.1 Oscillospiraceae bacterium
TCTGCTTTGGTCACCCGCCGATCAAGGCCCAATTCGGCGGCCCGACCCATGGGAACGTATTGGCTCATCAGCGAAAACAGAACGGTGTGAGGCGGGAACGAGGTAGCGACCCAGTCGATTACCCGTTTGGTGTTGGGAAGCTGGCCGGGCAGCATTAAGTGACGGATAACGACACCTTGCTCCAGCAGCCCGTCGGGAGAGAGGCGGTAGGGTCCCACCTGGCGCACCATTTCCAAAATGGCGGCCTGGGCCGCGGCGGCGTATCCCGGCGCGCCGGAAAAACGCAGGGCCAGATCGTTGTCCAGATATTTCAGATCCGGCAGATAAATCTGCACTTTGCCTTCCAAAAGACGCAGGGTCTCTGCCGTTTCGTATCCGTTGGAGTTCCACACCACCGGAATGGGAAGCGGCGGATCCAGCGCCTGCAAAACAGAATGAGTAAAATGAGAAGGCGTTACCAGATTGATATTGTGGACACCCTGGGCCAGCAAAGACTGAAAAATATGCCGAAGCTGTGAAACAGAAATGCGCCGCCCTATGCCTGCTTGACTGATTTCCTGGTTTTGACAAAAACCGCAACGCAGTGTGCACCCGCTGAAAAACACCGCACCAGAGCCTCTTGTGCCGCTGATGCAGGGTTCCTCCCAAAAATGGGGTGCGGCACGGGCCACCACTGGCAGCAGGGGCATATGACAAAAGCCGCTGCCTGTTTGCTCTGTGCGTTGAACTCGGCAGCGGTGAGGGCATAGGGTGCAGACCATCAAAATACAGCCTCCTTTTTCTTGGATGGAACTATACCATATAAAAAAGCGCTGGTCAACCGGCTGACAACCGGGAAGTCTTGCTGAAAAAAGAAGGCAGCTCTGACAGAAATACCCAATATTTATGCATTTGTGCGGCGATACGCCACCAAATATAGGGCAGGTGTGAGCAATTTTGACCGGAATCTGCAAAAAAGTGCCCATTTTTGTGGAGAAGTTTGCGCAGGAAGCAAAAAATATTTTGAAAATTGTATTGACAAGGCCAAGGTGGGATGATATACTGCAAATGCTTTTAGTTAGTATACAAGATATTTGCAAGAGAATAGTTTGCGTCTTGTATGTTCGTGACGGATAGTTTAAAAATGAAAATAAAATGATCGGAGGATTCTAAAACATGAGAGACGTATATGTAGTCGGCGCCTGCAGAACTGCTGTTGGCAGCTTTGGCGGTTCCCTGAAGGACACTTCCGCTGTGGAACTGGGCACCATCGTAATCAAGGAAGCTCTGAAGAGAGCAAATGTTGCCCCTGAACTGGTAGAAGAAGTGATGATGGGTAACGTGGTTTCCGCAAACCTGGGCCAGAACATGGCTCGTCAGTGCCTGATTCACGCTGGTATTCCCAAGGAAGTAACCGCTACTTCTATGAATATGGTCTGCGGTTCCGGTATGAAGACCATCATCGAAGGCTCCCGTGCAATCCGCTCCGGCGATTTGGATATCGTTGTAGTCGGCGGCGCTGAAAACATGTCTGCTGCTCCTTACTATCTGCCCACCACTCGTTTTGGTCAGAGAATGAACAACGGCGTAATCGTAGACGGTTTCGTTAAGGATGGTCTGTGGGATGCATTCTATGATTATCACATGGGCATCACTGCTGAAAACGTAGCAGAACAGTTTGGCGTTACCCGTGAAATGCAGGATGAATTTTCTCTGATCAGCCAGCAGAACCTGGCAAAGGCAAATGAAACCAACAGAATGGCAGATGAAATCGTTCCTGTAACCGTAAAGAGAAAGAAAGAAACCTTCGAATTTAAAGTAGACGAGCACGGCCGTCCCGGCAGCACCATGGAAGGCCTTGCAAAGCTGAAGCCTGCTTTCAAGAAAGACGGCGGCGGCACAGTTACCGCTGGTAACGCTTCCGGTGTCAACGACGGCGCAGCAGCTCTGGTTCTCGCTTCCGGCGAAGCAGTGGAAAAGCACGGCCTGAAGCCTCTGGCAAAGCTGATCGGCTGGGGCGAAGCTGGTGTTGATCCTTCCATCATGGGTGTTGCTCCCATCTACTCCTCTAAGAAGGCTCTGGCAAAGGCTGGTCTGGAAGCAAAGGATATGGACTTGGTGGAATGCAACGAAGCATTCGCTTCTCAGGCTGTTGCAGTTGCCAAGGCACTGAATCTGGATCGCAGCATTGTAAACGTCAATGGCGGCGCAATCGCAATCGGCCATCCCATTGGATGCTCCGGCGCTCGTATTGTGGTCACCCTGCTGTATGAAATGAAGAGAAGAGGCGCACACAAGGGTCTTGCCGCTCTCTGCATCGGCGGCGGCCAGAGCACCGCTACTGTTTGGGAAATGTAATTTCCTCAGTTTTTTAACCATCTCAAAACCTCTTAAAATGCTGCCCCAATCGGGGCGGCATTTTTTTTGCAGATAAGAGAAGTGTTGTGTGCCTGCTTTTTAAAACGAGACAGAAAAGAAATTCTACGTTATTTAAGGGTTTAAATAACGTAGAAAGTACAAAAACTAAATTGACAAAGAATTTCTTTTATGGCAGGATGGAAAAGCAAAAAAACGGCCTGCCCAGGGCCGAAAAACTTTGGCTGCGCATGGTGACGCGGCAGGAAGGGATGAAAGAAAGTGAAGCGTTTATTTGAAACTCTGCAGGATTGTATTCAGCGGAAGGAAGACGCCGTTTTGGTGACGGTTATTGCAAGCTCCGGTTCCACCCCCAGAGAGGCCGGCTCCCGCATGGTGATCTCTCAGCGCGGGCTTCTGTTCGGCACGATCGGCGGCGGTGCGGTAGAGTTCCGTTCTCAGAAGATGGCAGCGGATATTTTGAAGGAGAGGAAGTCCCTTGTAAAAGGCTTTAAACTGGCGCCCAACCAAGTGGAAGACCTGGGGATGATTTGCGGAGGCGATGTAGTGGTCTATTTCCAGTTTATCGCTTGGGACAATGTGGAAATGCCTCTCTTCCTGCAAAAAGCATCCGCCTTGTTTGAAAAAGACGAAGATGCCTGGATCTTGATGGATATTACGGAAGAGTCTGCTTGGAGCATGGCGGTATACAGCGAAAGTGCCGGCATTATCGGTGTGGGCGGCTTCCAGGCAGAAGATTTGGAGCCGATGCTCAAAACCCGTGCCGTGCAGGTGGTCCAGGGCGATAAAAAATACTACGTAGAACCGTTGATTCGCAGCGGTACCGTTTATGTGTTCGGCGGCGGCCACGTGGCGCAGGAGCTGGTTCCTGTGCTGTCTCACGTGGGTTTCCGCTGTGTGGTGATGGACGACCGGGAAGAATTTGCCTCCAAGAAGCTGTTCCCCACGGCGGCAGAAACCATTTTAGGTGATTTCAACCGGATTTCTGATTATATCACCATTACCGGCAACGACTACATTGTTGTTATGACCCGCGGCCATGCGCATGACTACACTGTGGAGGAACAGGTGCTCCACACAAATGCCTGTTATGTTGGCGTTATTGGCAGCAAAAACAAAATCCGCGCCGTATCTGAGCGGCTGAAAGCGGCTGGCGTCTCGGACGAAGACATTGAACGGGCCCATTCCCCCATCGGTTTACCCATTAAGGCGGAAACCCCTGCGGAAATCGCCATCAGCATAGCTGCCGAGATGATTCAGGTTCGCGCAGAACGAAAGGGAAAATAAGAACCACAAAACAGACAACCCCCCAGGCTGCCATTTTGGATGGCCTGGGGGGTTTCCTATATGATAACCATCATAAATAATTATGTACGGACATCTTTCTGCCTGCGCTGGAAAAACAACAGGGGAGCAGACAAAAGGGAAAGAACTCCCGCTGTGACCAACGAGGCATACCAAACGCCTGATAAGTTCCAGCGTTGAGGCAACAGGAACAGCAGAACAAGCATGCAGATTGGCTCACCGTAGATCAGGGGATATGCAAAAGCATTTTTCTTTACGGCGTAAAAATAAGATGTGGTAATCCGAAGCAGTGCATATAAAGGGAAGGCCCAAATCCACAAGGGCAGAATGTGGACAACCATTTGGCTGACTTGATCGGAGGCGCCGAAGATGCTGACAATGGGGTCCAGCAGCAGGAAAAAGGCGGCCATACTCAAAAAGGCGATAAAAAAAGCAAACCCGTAGGCCAATTGCAGAAGTTGCCTGACGGCAGATTTGTTTCGGGCGCCGTATTGCAGGCTGATCAGTGGCTGACACCCGTCGCCCACTCCCTGCAGCAACAGCTGCACAATGCAGATCAAGTAGCTGATGATGGCATAGGCGGAAACAGCATCGTTTCCCCCATAAGCCAGCGCTGCCCTGTTCATGACGACGATGACCAGATTAGGCGCCAGAGTCAGGCCGAAAGGAGAAAGCCCCACCGCCAAAACAGCACCCGTGCGACGCAGGGAAAGCTGCTTCGGCAGATGCCGCGGTCCGTGACGAAACAAAAACACGATGCAGGGCAAAGTAGTGACGGCCTGGCTGATGGCGGTGGCAATTGCCGCACCGGCAATGCCCCAGGAGAAGACCATGATGAACAGCCAATCCAGAAGCACATTGGTCAAAAATCCGGCGATCATCGTTGCCATGGCCAAAACAGCGCCGTTATAATTGCGGACAACAGGAACCAAACCAGTGGCCAGGATCTGAAATGCGGCGCCGATGAGAATGGGGTATGTATAAGACTGCGCCAAAGGGAAAAGCGTCCCTCGTGCACCAAAGAAGAGAAGCAAAGGATCTGCTGCAGCAAGCAGACCTGCCGTGGACACGGCACAGGTGATTGCCAGCAAAGCAATGGTGTGAAAAAAGAAGCGGTGTTCTGCATTTGTATCCCGCTTTCCCTTGGAAATGGCAATCTGGACAGCGCCGCCCATACCGATGCCCGTTCCCAGCGCCAGCAAAAGCGCTGTGATGGGGAAAGCCAGATTGATAGCGGCCAAGCCGGCATCTCCCGTGGCCTGACCTACGAATAACCCGTCTACAATGGCATATACTCCGGAGAAGGCAAATGCCAAAAGAGAAGGCAGAACAGCTTGAAAAAACGGTTTTCGGTTCATAGACGCTTCTCCTGATCAAATTGTCAGTCTGCCTTACAGGCGGGCTGACAGGTTTAGTATGGCAAAGGGCGGCTTGTTTGTCAAGAAGACGCGGCGACAGGAGCGGGCGTTCTCAGGTTTCCCTTGCAATGGGGAAGAAAATGAGATACAATAAGGCGAATCACCAAGAAGCCCGACGGCAGAGATCGTTTAAACAGAAAGGAGCTGCTGAATATGAGGGTGCAAACAGAAAAAGGCGAAATCTGGATCAGCAACGAAGTATTTACCAACGTGACTGGCGCCGCGGCCACCAATTGTTTTGGGGTCAAAGGGATGGCATTCCGCTCGAAAAAGGACGGTTTGGTTCACCTGCTGCGCCGGGAAGCCATGTCAAAAGGTGTGCACCTTATGTTCCACGAGGAAGATAATGCAGTTTCCATTGAATTGCATATTATAGTAGAACACGGTGTCAATTTGGCAGCGGTTGGCCGCGCAATCATAGAAGAAGTTCGCTATGTAGTGAACAAAATTACCGGGATGGAAGTGCGGGAGGTCAATGTGTGCATTGATTCGATGATGGCGCACTAAATATTTATACTTTTTGATTTTGTATCAGAGAGGAATTGGAAGATGAAAGAGTTCATTGACGGGGCAGCGTTTCGCCAGATGGTGCTGTACGCTGCCGCCGCAATCAAGCAGCATATGGAGGAAATCAACGATCTGAATGTGTTTCCCGTTCCGGACGGAGATACGGGAACCAACATGAGTTTAACCATGGGCGCTGCTGCTGCGGAGCTGAAAAAATATGGAGAAGAGCCGGTGGGGAAAACGGCAGAACGCACAGCCAATGCCTTGCTGCGCGGGGCAAGAGGAAACTCCGGTGTGATTTTGTCGTTGCTGTTCCGCGGGATGTCCAAGACGATGAAGAAAAAGGAAACCGTGAATGGCGTGGATCTGGCAGATGCATTGGGTGCCGGGGTTTCCACGGCATACAGTGCCGTAATGAAACCGGCGGAAGGGACTATTTTAACCGTTTCCCGCCTGGCAGCGCAGCGCGCTGTGGAAGCTGCCGAAGAGCAGAACGAGGCGGAATTTGTGCTTCAGGCTGCCATTGACGCTGGAGAAGATGCATTGGCGCAAACCATCCACCAGAATCCTGTTTTACAAAAGGCAGGCGTGGTGGATGCCGGCGGAAAGGGCTACTTAATCATCCTTCGGGGAATGCTCAGTGCGTTGCGCGGAGAGGAAATGCCCCTGCCGGCAGAGGCGAATCAACAAACGATGCAGCCCAAGGAAAAGGCGGATTTTAACCAGTTTACGCAAGAAGAAATCACCTTTGGCTATTGTACGGAATTCATTGCAGCCCGGGCGGATGGCCGTTCGGCGGCGCCTTTGCGGGAATTTTTAAATCATTTGGGAGACAGCCTGGTGCTGGTAGAAGATGAGGAGATTATCAAAGTCCATGTCCACACTGACCATCCGGGAAAGGTGCTGGAAGAAGCGCTGAAGTATGGCGCACTGCTTACGGTCAAAGTGGAAAATATGCGAGAGCAGCATTCGGAAATTTTAGAGGAAGCAGCCCAGATGCCGGCCCGCGAACCAGGACAGGAACAGGAAAATTGGCAAGTAGCGCCGGCGGAAAAACACTTTGGCTTTGTGGCGGTCTGTGCCGGTGAGGGACTGGCTTCTGTATTTGCCGATTTGGGCTGCGACAGAACCATCAACGGCGGTCAGACAATGAATCCGGCTACCGAGGATATTCTGAAGGCGGTGGAGCAGACTCCTTCTGAGGTTGTTTATGTACTGCCCAACAACAAAAATATTATTATGGCAGCGGAACAATGTGTTTCGATTGCCCATAAAAAGGTCGTTGTGATTCCGACTCGCTCTGTTCCCCAGGGCGTGGCAGCGATGCTGGCGATGGATCCGGAAGCCGATGAAGAACAGAACACCCGGGAAATGACCCAAGCGGCAGAGCAGGTCAACACGATTCAAGTTACTTATGCAGCACGGGATTCCTCTTTTGACGGAGTTGAAATCTCTGCCCAGGACTACTTGGCATTATATAATGATGCGTTGTTTGGTACCAGCCGGGATCTGAATACGCTGTTTGCCCAACTGACAGAGCGGGTAACGCAGGAGAATCCGCAGTTTATTACAGTATATTATGGCCAGCAGGTGTCAGAGGAAGATGCCCAAGCTGTGGCGGACCGGTTTGCCGCAGCCTGTCCGGATGCGGAAGTCAGTGTTTTAAACGGTGGACAGCCGGTATACTATTACATGATTTCTGTGGAATAATACAAAAACTGCAAAGGGGCCGGCAGGCCCCTTTTATAATGAATTAGATGCATAGTGTTTCATCAGGGACAGAATTGTTAAAACGGAAGCAAAGCAAGAGGAAGGTGGGCAAAGATGAAATATGATTTTGAAACCCTGCAGCAGCGGCGGGACGGCAGCGCAGAAAAGTGGAATAAGATGATTCGGGCGGGATATACCGATCCGGAAATCGTTCCTTTTTCTGTAGCAGATATGGAGTTTATGGCTGCGCCGGAAATTTTGGAAGCACTGCGGGAAAAAGCAGAGTTTGGTGTCTTTGGATATACGAGTGTGGACTGTTCCTATCGGGAGGCGGTATGCCGTTGGATGGAGCAGCGCCACGGATGGCAGACGCAGCCGGAATGGCAGGTGCAGACTGGCGGTGTAGTAGCAGCCATCGGAGCGGCTATCCGCGCCTTTACCCAGCCGGGAGACGGGATTCTGATCCAGCCGCCAATTTATCCGCCCTTTCACCGACTTGTTGTACAAAATGACCGGGTGGTGCTGGAGAATCCGCTGCAATATGAAAACGGGCGATATACCATGGATTTTGACGACTTGGAAGAAAAAGCAAAAACGGCAAAAATGCTGCTTTTGTGCAGCCCGCACAACCCGGTAGGCCGCGTTTGGACAAAAGAAGAGCTGCAAAAAGTGGCGGAGATCTGCAACCGGCACCATGTTTTGGTTTTTTCCGACGAAATTCACTTTGATTTTGTCTATCCTGGTCACACACATACCGTATATGCTACATTGAGCGAAACGTGCAGGGAAAACTGTATCGTCGGTACGGCAGCCAGTAAATCGTTTAACCTGGCGGGGCTTTCCACCAGCAATATTATCATTCCAAACGAGAAGCTCCGTGATCAGTTCGCCCGTCAGTCCTTTTTGGAGGCAGGGCGGTTAAATCATTATTTCGGCACAGCAGCCACAAAAGCCGCCTATGAAAAAGGCGCCGGCTGGCTGGATGAACTGCTGGTCTATTTGGAAGAGAATATGCTGTTTTGTCAGCAGTTTCTGGAAAAACATTTCCCAAAAGTAACCGTTTCACCTTTAGAGGGCACCTATCTGCTGTGGGCGGATTTTCGCAGCTTTGGCTTGGATGCCAAGGCGCTGGAGCAATTTATGACCCAGGAAGCAGGGCTGTTTTTGGATGAAGGATGGATTTTCGGCAAGCAGGGAGAGGGATTCGAACGGATCAATCTGGCCTGTCCCCGCCGCTATCTCCAATCGGCGCTGGAGCGGTTGCGGAAGGCGGCGGAACAAAGAGGGTTCTGTTCCTGAGTTTCCTGTGTGCAGAGCGGGAAAAACTGGCGACCGAAAACATGAAAACTCCCCGCGGCAGGCCAAAATGCATGCCACGGGGAGTTTCTGTTTTATCAAAAGCAGTACGCTACTGATGATTTTTCTGTTTTATGCCGGATTATTTTGTTTTGTTCGCTGCATTGCTCCGCCGAATTTTTTGCTCGGAAGAAAGAGAACGCAGGTCATAGGGAGTAGACTGATAGACATAATAATTCAACCAGTTGGTGTATAGAAGCTGCCCGTGTGACCGCCAGGAAACGATGGGGGCCAGCGAAGGGTCGTCCTGGGGGAAATAGTGCTCCGGTATGGCAATGGTCTTTCCGGAGGAAACATCTCGCCAGTATTCCAGAGCCAAAGTATCCGGATCATATTCCGGGTGGCCCGTAATAAAAAAGTGGCGGCTGTCTTTGGATTTTACGGCAAATACGCCTGCTTCCTCGGAAACAGAGAGCAGTTCCAGTGCATCTACTGCCCGAATATCCTCCGGCCAGACCTCGGCATAACGGCTGTGCGGCACAGAAAACACATCGTCAAATCCGCGGAAGAACGGAGAAGTCTTTTTTAAAACTGTGTGACTGTAGACACCGAACAATTTCTTGGGCAGTGACCGTTTGGGGATGCCGTAATGATAATACAGACCGGCCTGAGCGCCCCAGCAGATATGAAGGGTACAGTATACATTGGTGGTGGACCACTCCATAATTTGACACAGTTCATCCCAATAATCCACCGCTTCAAATTCCATGTTTTCAACCGGCGCACCGGTGATGATCATGCCGTCATATCGACGATGGCGGATTTGCTCAAACGAAGTGTAAAAAGATTCCAAATGCGATTTGTCCACGTTTTTTGCCACGTGGCTGACCGTTTGCAGAAGATCCACCTCAATTTGCAGCGGTGTATTGGAAAGCTTCCGCAGAAGCTGGGTTTCCGTGGTAATCTTTGTAGGCATAAGGTTGAGAATCAGCAGTTTCAGCGGACGAATATCCTGATGCATCGCCCGATATTCTGTCATCACAAAGATGTTTTCGTTTTCCAGCGTGGCGCGGGCGGGAAGCTGGTCCGCAATTTTAATTGGCATAACGATCCTCCTTACCAGGCTCTTTTTCGTGCCGGCACCACAAGGCGCCCGGCAGCAGAAACGAGCAGAATAAATAAATTGCATTTATTATAGCACAAAAAGGTATTCCCTTTCAAGAAACAGCTTTTTGACGGATTTTCCTATTATTCTTATGTTATATGGTTCAAAAACAGGCTGAAAAGAACAAAGTGCAAAAAAAGGAAAAAAGGGGGTTGACAAAAGGAGTAGGGTTTTGGTATAGTAATTGAGCGCTTGCGAAGACGCCGGGCGGAACGGAGCGGGAAGGCCACGGAAGTGAGAGCCACCGGGAAGAGCCGCAGGAGGAGTCAAGAACGCAAGA
>JAFOJR010000052.1 GCA_017420125.1 Oscillospiraceae bacterium
CAAAGCAGAGGCCCGGGCGGCAGCAGAATACTTATATGCCTGCGGCATCACGGACGGATATGTACAGGAGCGGAACGCGGCAAGCACAGCATATATTCCCGCTTTCGATGGTACCGGTCTGGAATAACACCTTGCTTTTTGGGATGAATTTTTATATAATGAGAACAATTTTAATGTATAGGAGGAGTTTTGATGAAAATTTCATCTATGTTTTCTCCGGGCAAAACCGTGTTTTCATTTGAAGTGTTTCCGCCCAAGAAAACCAGTCCTGTAGAAACCATTTACGAAACACTGGATGCGCTGCACACCTTAAATCCTGATTTTATCAGTGTCACCTACGGCGCCGGCGGCAACGCAGCAGACTCCTCCACCTGCGACATCGCGTCCATCATCAAGCACAAATATCACATTGAACCGCTGGCCCATCTAACCTGCATCAATAGCTCACGGGAGGATGTGGATATAAATCTGCAGCGGCTGGCAGACAATGACATTGAAAATATCCTGGCCCTGCGGGGCGACATCAATCCGGATCTTCCACCCAAACAGGATTTCGCCCACGCCAGTGATTTGATCTCTTATATCAAAGCCAAAACAGGGGACCGGTTCCACCTTTCCGGCGCCTGCTACCCGGAAGGGCACCAAGACTCTCCTTCTCTGGTGGATGATGTTCTTGCCCTTCGGAAAAAAGTGGATGCCGGGGCAAATCACCTGATCTCCCAACTGTTTTTTGACAACAGTTACTTCTATTCTTTTGTGGAGCGGGCCCGCATTGCCGGCATCACCGTTCCCATCGAAGCGGGCATTATGCCGGTGACCAACAGAAAACAAATTGAAAAAATGGTGGTGATGTGCGGTGCCAGCCTGCCGCCCAAATTCACCAAAATCATGCAGAAATATGAGCATCGTCCCGAGGCTCTGCGGGACGCCGGCATTGCATATGCCATCGACCAGATTGTGGACCTGCTCTCCCACGGGGTAGATGGCATCCATCTCTACACCATGAACAACCCCTATATTGCACGACGGATTACAGAAAGCATTTCCAGCCTGTTGCAAACAGGAGCATAAGACAAAACGATCTTTCGGCTGAGCCCGGTGCGCGGGCTCAGCCGACGGCAAACAAAAACCCCAGCCGTGAGCGCCCATGAAAATGGAAAAAATCCCGGGGGGACGGTTGACAAAGAAAGTCCGATTCAGGTATAATGGATACCGCAATTTGATATGACGGTGCGTTTTCGGCCGGTCTGCCCCGCACCGTATTTGTTTCATTTGTTTTGTCTCCCTGTCCGCTGGAATAGCTCAGTCGGTAGAGCAGCTGATTCGTAATCAGCAGGTCGTCAGTTCAAGTCTGATTTCCAGCTCCAGCCCCGCCTGTTGTCAGGCGGGGCTTTCCTTTTTTGCATAAAAAACAGGCGGAAGGAACGCACATTCCTTCCGCCTGTTTTTCTCGTTCATTCTTTCTATGACTATGGTCTTTTTATTATTCTACATCCTGCAGGGCATCATACCCTTCTTCTCCTGTGCGGATTTTCACAACGTTTTCCACATCATACACAAAAATCTTTCCATCTCCGATGTGACCCGTGTACAGCACCTGTTTCGCAGTTTCAATTACGCTGCGTACCGGGATTTTGCTTACTACAATGTCAATCTGAACCTTGGGCAGCAAATTGGTTTCCATAGGGACACCACGGTAATATTCGGGCTTCCCCCGCTGGACGCCACAGCCCAGCACATGGGAAATGGTCATGCCGGTGATGCCTAATTCCATCATAGCATTTTTCAGCGCGTCAAACCGGGATTCTTTGCAAATGATCTCCACTTTTGTGAATTTGTGGACCCCTTCCGGGAAAGATGGCACTCGTTTCACCGGGACGGCCTCTGCCATTGGAACCCCACCCGGAACCGCAACCGGTTCCTGCGGCTGGGCAAACACTCCATATTGATTGACAGCGGCGGAAAAATCCGGATATGCACTGAGCAGACCGTGTTCTGTTACGTCAAGCCCAGCAAGCTCCTCTTCTGCGGAGGCACGGATGCCATACGTTTTTTTCAGCACAGCAAACACCAGGGTCATCATCAAAGCTGCATAGCAAGCAACGGCTGCAACCCCCAGGGCCTGCACGCCAAGCTGGCCCACCGTTCCGGCATAAAACAGACCGGAAAGCCCTGCCGGCGCATCCGGATTCGCCAGAAGTCCTACTGCCAGCGTTCCCCAAATCCCGTTTGCGCAATGTACGCCCACGGCACCCACCGGGTCATCAATATGCAGTTTCATATCCAATCGTTCTACTACCACCACAACCAAAACACCGGCAACTGCGCCTACAATCGTTGCTCCGATGGCATCCAGCGCATCGCAGCCTGCCGTAATTCCCACAAGTCCTGCTAAAGACGCGTTCAGGCACATGGAAACGTCCGGTTTGCCGTTTTTGCCCCAGGTATAGAACATGGTAGTAAGTGTCGCCGCAGCGGGCGCAATCGTAGTCGTCAGGAAAATAGAGGCCAGCTCCGAAGCAGTGGAAGCAGCTGCTCCGTTGAATCCATACCAACCCAGCCAGAGGATAAACACGCCCAAGGCACC
>JAFOJR010000053.1 GCA_017420125.1 Oscillospiraceae bacterium
AAAGATAGAGCGGGCGCTGGAACAAGGGCAAACATTTTCTCAGATGCCGCAGCCCGGTCCTGCTGCGGAGAAAACGATCACTTTTCCTGAGTCAAAAAGAGAAGACGTGACCAGGGGGGAAGAGGATTTTCCGCCATGGGAAGCGCCGCCGGAGACTCCAAAGAATTCGTCCCGGAAAATTTCCCAAGAACAGGAGCAGGAAAAAGAGACAAACCTTTCTCCATCTCTTGCGGACCAAACGAAGAAAACATCTTCGGAAGACAT
Organism: Oscillospiraceae bacterium; assembly: GCA_017420125.1. GTDB lineage: Bacteria > Bacillota > Clostridia > Oscillospirales > Oscillospiraceae > RGIG529. Next base: position 265 of record JAFOJR010000053.1, read on the forward strand.
TTGGAGCAACATTTCCGGAGCAGTGCGGGAGCGGGTTTTAATGCCTGCTTTTGCAACGCTGAATAACACTTCTTTGGTGCAGTTTTTTTTGGAGGATACTACGTTGACAGTAGTGGCAGATACCCCTTTTACAAAACAGATTATTAGCAAACCGGAAGTTACAGAGGCATTAGAGGATGTTTGCAGTAAGCAATGGGGAAAATCAATTTCTGTACACTGCCGATTAAAAGCAGAATTGGATTCTCCGTCTGCAGAAAGAACGTTTTCCGAGAAAGAAGCATCAAACGGCAGAGAGAAGAAAGAAAAACAAGATAAGTTAGAAGACCTGATTGCACTTTGCCAGGGTATGGACGTTCAAGTTTTAGATTAAATTAGTCAACAAACATCGAAAAAACAACTAAAATTGGAAAAAGGAGAAGGAATATGGCGAAAGGATATGGCGGCCGTGGCGGCGGAATGGGCGGAATCAACATGAATATGATGAAGCAGGCCCAAAAATTGCAGCAGGAAATGCTGCGGATGCAGAGCGAAATAGAAGCGCAGACTTTCACAGCAGCTGCAGGCGGCGGCGTAGTAGAAGCATCTGTCAACGGTAAGCAGGAATTGCTTTCTATTCAAATTGATCCGGATGCAGTGGATCCGGAAGACGTTGAAATGCTTCAGGATATGATTGTGGCAGCGGTAAATGAAGCGCAGCGCAGCGCAAAATCTGCTTTGGAAAGTGCAATGCAGAAATACACAGGCGGTCTTGGAATTTCCGGCCTTTCCGGGTTGGGACTGTAAAACAAAACACCCTATTTGCAAATTGCATCCATTGGCTGAGCAAATAGGGTGTTTTAATGCATTATATGTAATTTGCAAAAATGAGGAGAGGCAGAGAACGATGACAATCACCGTTTTAATTGATAATTTGTCAAAAAGCGATCTCGCTTGCGAATGGGGCCTGGCTATTCATGTCCAGTATAACGGTCACTCTATTTTACTGGATACAGGTGCCAGCGGACAATTTGCAAAAAATGCAGCTGCATTGCAAATTGATCTGAAAGCTGTGGAATATGGTGTTTTGTCTCATGCGCACTACGACCATTCCGATGGAATGGAGGCCTTTTTTGCACAAAATCAAAACGCAAAATTCTATCTTCGTGCAAGTACAGAAGAAAATTGTTACAGTTACGAAGGACAAGGGAAGTATCGGTACATCGGAATTCAGAGAGGACTGTTGGAAACATATTGTGACCGGATCGTTTATGCAGAAGGAGATTATTTGCTGCTGCCAGGGGCATTTTTAATTCCTCATAAAACCCCAGACATGGCGCAGATGGGGAAACAGGCCCATCTGTGCATCCGGAAAGGTGATATGTGGCTGGACGATGATTTTTCCCATGAGCAAAGCCTGGTAATGGAAACGGAACAAGGTCTGGTGATTTTCAATAGTTGTTCCCATGGCGGAGCAGATGTGATTATTTCTGAAGTAAAAAGAACGTTTCCAGGGCAAGAAATCTATGCGTTCATAGGCGGCTTCCATTTATTTGAAGCATCCGAAGAAACAGTTCGGCAGTTTGCTCACCGTTTGCAAAAAACGAACGTGCGGAAAATTGTTACCGGTCACTGTACCGGAGAGCAATCGTTTGCTATTTTGAAAGAAGTATTGGGTGATGCCGTGGTGCAGCTGTATGCAGGGATGACATTAGATTTATAATCACGCAAGCAAAAAAAGAGATGCCTGTACAGGCATCTCTTTTTTGATTTTATTTTACTGCTGTTTCTCTTCTTTTGGAAATTTCACCTTATATCGATCAATAGCGCGCTGGATAATTTTTTTTGCTTCCGCTTCATCCAGTACCTCGTCTACAGCCGTTTCTTTCTTTTCCAGAGATTTATAAACGGAAAAGAAATGTGACATCTCGTTATATACATGACG
>JAFOJR010000054.1 GCA_017420125.1 Oscillospiraceae bacterium
ACTCTGTCATTGTTTCAAAGTCTGACACGGGTTTTATTTTTTCACCGCGTTTCCTGCTGGATGGCACAGCTTCCTCTTTACGAGCGGGCGGTTTTCCTGTAAAATAACAGCAGAAAAACGAAAAGGAGACCGGATGTGTGGAAGAACTGAAATTGACAATGGAAGAGTCCGGCGCCCTTATTTTGGAACGTCATACTGTGGACCGCCTCATCAGCAACCGCAATGGAGATGCCGCCCTGCTGTATCTGTATCTGCTGCGGGAGGGCGGGCATATTACCATGGAAAAGACAACAACCGTGCTCCACCGGTCCGCCACTTGGGTGAAACAGACCCTGGAGGAACTGAAAGCGCTGGGATTGGTGCGCCAGAACAAATCCTCGGCAGGGGTGCTTTCCCAGGAACCGGAGCGTCTTCCGTCTTACACAGGAGAGGAAATTGCAAAAGAGATGGAAGGAGACTCCCCGTTCCCTGCCCTGGTGCAGGAGACACAGCGGCGGTTGGGCCGCACTCTGAGCACGGCGGATTTGACGATTTTGTTTGGATTATATGACTATTTGAACCTGCCGGCGGAGGTGATTTCCCTGCTGGTGACATATTGTGCCGAACAACAGAAGCAGCAGTCCGGCGGCGAGATGACCCGCCCCCTGCGGATGCGTCAGGTGGAGCGGGAGGCATATCGCTGGAAGCGTCACGGGGTGGATACACTGGATCAGGCAGTGGCCCATCTGAAATACCTGGAACAGAGAAGAAGCATTTACGGAGAACTGTTTCACGTGATGCAAATAGAAAACCGGCTGCCCTCCCCTTCCGAGCAAAAATATCTGGACAGCTTTTTGGATATGGGTTTTCCGGTGGAGTCCATCGCGCTGGCATATGACAAAACGGTATTGCAGACAGGCAGTTTAAAATGGCCCTATCTGAATTCGATTTTAAAGCGCTGGCATCAAAAAAACCTGCACACCGTGGAGGAAATCAAAGCAGGAGATGCGCCGTTGAAGCCGACGGGGCAGAAAACTTCTGGGGCCCCGGCATCTCAGGCGGACGACCAGGAGGCCATTCGATGGATGAAGGAATTGGTGCGCCGCCAGCAGCAGGAAGAGAAACCCAAATAAGGAGAACAGAAATGGGATATGACGGAAAACGATTGCGCCGAGCTCTGGAGCAGAAAAGAGCGCAGCGGGATGCCCGACAGGAGGCGCAGGCCAAACAGCGGGAAATGATTTATGCCCGGGTTCCCCGCTTAAGGGAAATTGACCGGCAGCTGCGCGGAACGATGTTTCAAATCATACGGGAGGCGCTGGCGGCGGGAGGCGATCCCACCAAAGCCGTGGAAGCGCTGCAGGTGGAGAACCAAACGTTACAGGAAGAGCAGCGCCGCCTGCTCCTTCAAAACGGCTATGCGGCCGATGCGCTGGAGGAAACGCCGGCCTGTCCCCTTTGCGGAGACACAGGCTTTCAGGGCACGGAGCCGTGCAGCTGCGTGAAGGAGCTGTATGCGCAGGAGCAAAATCGGGAATTATCCAAACTGTTGGACTTGGGCGCGCAGACATTTGACACGTTTTCCTTTGCGTGGTACAGCCCGCATCCCTGGCCGGGGAAAAGCGTTTCTCCCCAGGCAAACATGGAACTGATTTTTGAAATCTGCAGAGGATATGCTGTCCGATTTCCCGATTATGAGGTTCAAAACCTGTTTCTCAGCGGCGGACCCGGCCTGGGGAAGACTTTCCTGTCTGCCTGCATCGCGAAAACCGTTTCCAACCGGGGATATTCCGTGGTATACGACACGGCGGTGCAGATTTTGGAGCAGTTTGAGGCCCAGAAATTTTCCAGGGACAGCGACGGGGAAGCCCGGGATGAAACCAATCGGTATTTAAACTGCGATTTGCTGATCATGGATGACCTGGGGTCGGAGCTTGTTACGCCTTTTGTCCAATCGGCGCTGTATATGCTGCTGAACCATCGAATGGATAAAGGCTATCATACGGTAATCAGCTCAAATTTATCCCTGGAAGAGATAAAAAGCCGTTACGTTCCGTCCATTTATTCCCGCATTGCCGGGCGGTATCAGGCGCTTTTCTTTTACGGAGAAGACATCCGTTTGCAGAAAAAACAAAAAGAAACCGGGGTGCAGCAACGATAACGCGAAAGGAGAGAATGCGCTTGCGTAGGAATGGCTTGGCGGCACGGACAGGACTTTATGCCTTTTTCCATTTCTGGGTGGATTTTGCGTGCATTCTTCTGGTAACCGGTCCGCTGCGGGAAACGGTGATGTTTCGGGGGGACTGGATGGTGCTGGTGCTGGTCTATAATGCCTTTGCCTTTGCCTTCCAGCTTCCTTTTGGAGTGCTGGCAGACCGGCTGGGAAAAAGTTGGCGGCTGGCTGGAATCGGAGCGGTTCTGGTGGCGGCGGGCTGGTGTTGCAGGGGCGTTCCGTTGGCCGCCTGTATTGCAGCGGGAATCGGGAACGCTCTTTTTCATCTGGGCGGCGGGCGCGAGGTGCTCCTTCTGGGCGGACCAAAGGCGGCCCCCTCAGGTGTTTTTGTTTCCACAGGAGCGGTGGGTGTTTTTTTGGGTCTTTGGTGTGCCCGGACCGGGAAAACGGCCTGGCCGGTCCCGGTGCTTTTGATGATGGTTGCGGCCGGACTGATATTCTTTTTGGGTCGTCGGCCGGAATCTGCGGAGGTGTTGTGGAAGCCTGCTTCTCCTTCCGCCAGAAAGACGGGAGCAGTTTTTTTGCTGGCGGCAACGGTGGCGTTGCGCTCCTGGTTAGGCGGACAGATGGCATTTCCGTGGAAAACCGGGTGGCTGGCCTTGGCAGTTGTGTTATGTGTTGCCGGGGGAAAGGCGATAGGCGGCATTTTGGGGGACCGGCTGGGCTGGATGAACACAGCGGGAATGACGTTGTTTTTGGCTGCTCTGTGCTTTTTCGGTTCGTTCGCAGTCCCTGGGGTCGGATTGGCCGGGGCGCTGCTGTTCAACACTACCATGCCCATTACCCTTGGCGCGCTGGCGCGGCTGCTTGGCGCAGAAAACTGCGGCCTTGCGTTTGGAATCACCACATTTTCCATCTTTGTGGGACTGAGTCCCGATTTTCTGACGCTGCCGGACTGGATGGCCTCGCCCCTTGTATTGGGGCTGGGGGCGTTTCTTTCCCTTTTGCTGCTGCTGGGAGGGCTGACGCTGGAGGAGAAAAGCAGATGATTTCTATTTTGATCCGTTCTTTGACCATCACCCTGACAGCGGAGCTGCTTGCGGCCGTGATTCTGGGTCTGCGCGAAACAGAGGCGCTGACCACGGTCCTTCTGATGAATTTGATTACCAACCCCCCTGCGGCGTATTTGATTACATTGGCCCGGAAATTCTGGGCGCCTCAGACAGTGCTTGTTGTTTTGCTGACAGTGGAAGGGCTGGTATGGCTGATCGAAGCCGCCATCCTGCATCGTCAGCTGGCGATGTCCAAAGGGCGGGCTGCGATGTGTTCAGCGGTATTAAACGGCGTGTCCTATGGTGTGGGACTGTTGCTGTAAAAAAGCCGAAAGACAATCCACAAAAGAAAGAAGGAGAAAGGCATGAAAAAAAGATGGATGAGCGGGCTGTTCTGCCTGTTTTTGGCAGTGGTTTCCGTTTTGGGACGGCCGGCTTTGGCGGACGCTGTGATCGAGGAATGGTGGGATTATTCCTACGACGTGGATCGCTATGTATATGTGAACGCCTCGGACAATCTGGGCCTCTTTATGCGCGAAGGGCCCGGTACAGAATATGCAAAAGTTAACCAGCAGACCATCCCCATGTATACCAGAATCCATATCTCACGAGAATATACAGCGAAAAACGGCTGGAAATGGGGCTATTCTTCTTATAAGTTCCCCGGAGAGACCTATGCGGATGCCGGATGGGTCTGCCTGGTAGAGACGACTACCTATGACCCCACGCCAACTGCTACGCCGGACCCGACGCCCACAGCGACAAACAATGGCCAGGGCGGGAAGCAAACCCAAAAGGTTGAGACAGCTATGCCCACAAAATCCGGGACGGCCACACCTACGCCGTCCGCGCCGGTTTCTCCAAAAGGGAATGTGTCAGCCGCACCCACCCCGTCCGTGACAGCAGCGCCAACAGAAATTGTGTCGGCAGAACCCACGCCATCTGTGACGGTTTCTCCTTCAGCGCTCCCGACGGAACTTCCCACAGAAAGTCCGGAGATCACGCCGGCAGGAACAAATAGCTTTCGAGAATATACCACGACAGGGCTGCTCCTCATCGGCGCCGTGGTGGTGGCGCTTGCCGTGACGGCAGTATTTTTGCTGGTAAAAAAGAAAAAATAAAAAACGAAACAAAAATACGCTGGATATGAAAAGCGAAGCTTTTGATTTTATTTACATTGGGCCGTCCATTTTGGACGGCCCAATGTTGACGTTCTTGCTTTCTAAAAAAGTAAAAAATAAAAAACCTCCTCGACGGGTTTCTCTTTTCTTCTGATGCAAAGATGGTAAACTGGAGATGATGATCCCAGTCAAATACATGCGACAGAGGAGGGACGCGGATGGCGCTGAGAAGGAAACAGGGCATTTGGGAAACCGCCCGGGTGTTTTATCTGCCGGTGGAGCAGATTATGCCCAATCCGGCTCAACCTCGGAAACAATTTTCGCCGCAAGGGCTCAATGAGCTGGCGGAGAGCATCCGGGAACACGGCATCCTGCAGCCGCTGACCGTGCGACGGACAAGCAACGGGTACGAATTGATTTCTGGTGAGCGGCGGCTGCGCTCAGCCAGACAGGCAGGACTGCGGGAAGTTCCCTGCCTTATTGCAGGGGTAGATGAAGAAGAGTCTTCGCTGCTGGCGCTGGTGGAGAACTTGCAGCGGCGGGATTTAAACTTCATCGAGGAAGCAGCGGCCATTGCCCGCCTGATTCGCCTGTACGGTTTTTCTCAGGAAGAGGCCGCCCAAAAACTGGGAAAGTCTCAATCCGCAGTGGCGAACAAACTGCGGTTGCTGCGGTTGCCGCCCCGGGTGATCCAAATCATCCAGGCGCAACAGTTGACAGAGCGGCACGCCCGGGCGCTGCTGCGGCTGGACGACGAAAGCCAGCAGATGGCGGCACTGGAGCGGATTGTGGAGAATGGGTGGAACGTGGCCCAGGCGGAAGCCTATATTGACTCTGTGGTGTCTGAACCGAAGGAGCCGCCGCGGGCCAAAAAACGAAATGCATTTATTCTCAAAGATGTCAGATTTTTTCTCAATTCCATCACCCGCGGCATGCGCATGATGAAAAGCGCGGGGGTGGACGCCGAATATGGAAAAACGGAAACAGAGGAAGACATTGTACTTACCATCCGGATTCCCAAAAAGAAATGCCCTGGGAGAAAAAAAGCCATAAAGTCAACGAAACTGACCGCAGGATGGTTGCCATCCATGAAGGCGGGCACGCCATTGTCGGCCATATGCTTGAAGGCTGCGACGAAGTGCACCTGATCAC
>JAFOJR010000055.1 GCA_017420125.1 Oscillospiraceae bacterium
CAACTGCTTCTTTATCCGGCCCCAACATCATGATTCCTTCAATTAAGGCCTGACCTCCGATTGTTGTGCGAAAACAGACTGCTTCATTGCCTTCTTTTTTTTGCATATTAAATCCTCTCTTGAAAAATAAACTCGCTCTGCCAATTTCTCTTCTCCAACTTCCTTCTGTATTATGCCAGAAAGTAAACTGGATTACAATAGAGCAATCTTAAGAAGTCTTTCACCTAATTGATCGGTTGAAAGTCCCGCTTATTTTGCCATCCAAAACAATCAGAAAATCTTATCCGATCTGAATGTCTGTACAATACATGTTTACTTTACACATGAATATTGTTCTTTTCCGTTTCTATGCTGAAATCTGCTCTAATGGCAAACGAATTGTAACTAAAACTCCGCCGCCCTCTGCATTTTCAATTCGAAGTTCTCCATTGTGCAATGTAATGATTTCCTCACAAACAGCAAGGCCGATCCCGCTTCCCCGTACTTTTGAACTTCCCTTATAAAACATGTATTTTACGTGAGGCAGTTCTTCCTCCGGGATCCCTGGACCAAAATCTCGTATCATAATATCTACCATCGGCGCTTCTTCTTCCCGTGCCATAGAAACCACAATTTTACCGCCGCTCCCACCATGCTTTGCTGCGTTATCTAATAAATTGGAAAACACCTGATGCAGACGGGAAGGGTCACCCGGAATTTCTGGCAATTCTTCTTCCATCGGATGATATTCCAGCGCAATTCCTTCCCGACGGAAAAATTCCCGATAGGTATAGACTGAATCTTCCAATTCCGCCTGCAGATTAACAGGTTCAATATTAAGAAAAAAGCGTCCGTCTTCGATGCGGGAAAATTCCAGCAATTCTTCCACCAGCTTGGTTAACCGCTTGGATTCGCTGACAATAATACCCATTCCCATTCGAACATCCTCTTTTGTTCGCACTTCACCACTGGCCAATGTTTCCGCCCAACCGCTGATAGCTGTCAGTGGTGTGCGTAATTCGTGTGACACGGAAGAAAGGAACTCTGATTTCATTTTTTCCGACTGGCTGATTTTCACAGACATGTCATTGATGGTATCCGTCAAATCGCCAATCTCGTCATTGAATTTCTTCTCAATTTGTACACCATAGCTGCCTGCCGCAATTCGTTTGGCCGTTTCCGTTACCTTGGCAACAGGTTCAATAATGGATCGAATAAAATATAAGTTGGAAAAACAGACCGCCGCAATGAGAATTGCACCTACTGCAATAGAAATACCAACAATAACCAAAATCTGGCGATCAACCACTTTCAAGCTGGTTACGTACCGCAGGACCCCTACTACTCTGCCACCGGCTACAATAGGACCGGACACTGCCATAATTCGTTCTCCGGTTTCCGGATCATCGCCTCTCCACTGATGGATTTTTCCATCTTCCAAAACCCCTTCAATATCTGGTGTTCCTGGAGCGCTCCCCGCTGTTAAGCCGAAAGAGGAAAATTGGATCAACCCGCTTGTGTTGATAAACTGCAACTCCAGTTTGTCCTTCTCTACAAAAGTTTCCGTTAAATTGGAAGCATATTGCAGGTACGATACCGAATCCTGAAACGTTTTAAAAAAATTTGCGGCTGTCTGCGCTTTTGCTTCCAGTCCTGCACTCATGCTGGAATAAAAATAGCCTGCCATCGCAGCTGAAATGCCCACTACAAATAGAATCACAATTAAAATAACCGCACTGATACTGTTAAACATCCACCGACGGCGAATTCCATTGCTTTTTATTTTTTCCTTCCAGTTCCATTTCAACTTCAACGGAAGCTCCTCCTTTTAGACCCTGATTGCACACTACAGAGAGACTTTCCCTTGCCATCTGCCTTACCTTACGCCAAAATCAGAATCCCCATTTATAGCCATATCCCCACACAGTGGTAATATATACCGGGCTGGTGGGATCATCTTCAATTTTAATCCGCAAACGCCGAATATTGACATCCACAATTTTCAACTCGCCAAAATAATCCCGGCCCCATACCATATCCAAAATCTCTTCTCTGGACAACGCTTTCCCGGGGTTATCCATAAACATTTTCATCAAGGCATATTCCACTTGGGTGAGTTTAATCCGTTTCCCATCCTTTTCCAATGTCCGTTTGCGAGTATTCAACAAAAATGGATCCTGCCGCAATTCGCCACTCTCCACTTCATCTCCGCCGCCAATACGACGATACAATGCATCAATTCGCGCCGTCAATTCTGCCGGAGAAAACGGTTTCGTCACATAGTCATCCGCACCAGTCATCAAACCAGTTACTTTATCCATTTCCTGGGTGCGAGCCGTCAACATAATAATACCGATCTTGGGATTTCCTGCCCGAATCCGGCGACATACCTCAAAGCCATCAATATCCGGCAGCATAATATCCAACAGGGCAACTCGAATGTCTGGATTTCGACGGAGTTGTTCCAAGGCCTGCATACCTGTCTCTGCCTCAATCGCTTCGTATCCCGCCCGTTTTAAGTTAATTACCACAAAGCTGCGAATGTTCGCCTCATCTTCCAATACCAATACTTTTTTCATGTTTTATTCCTTTCTCTACGCTTCCAAATTCCAGTCCGATTGTATCAATTGGAACTGATTGATAAGCACATCTTCTTCTATTTGAAACGTACTGGTTTTTTCTTTGTTTACAAACTCTGCTACATAAAATGTGTCTGAGGATGAATTGTCGTGACGCAGCAAGAAGCGTTCTCCCAGTTCAGAGCGTTTCTTTCGATTTGCTCCTGTAAGCTTATAAATCTTTAAAAAAGGAACGTCAACAACTGTGTCGTCAGGTCCTTTCATTTGCACCGAGAAAACCACTGTCCGCTCTCCAACTGTTGTATCTTGCCTGGAAATAATCAGTTTGTTTCCAGGCCAATTGGGCGGCAGTCGCAAATACCAGCCATCTGTATAATTATGGTATGTGGTCATCAATCTTCTTGTTTTCCCTTTGCTGTCATATAAATTCCAGTGGAAAATCCAAGCGGCGTCCAATCCATCTGACGCTTGGGCGGCCGGAAGCCGTTCGGGCATCGGAACTTCCAGATAGCCATCATTATCCAAATCTCCGCAAAAAACAGAATAGTTGCGTAAGGTAGAATTGCTGACTCCTGTTTTTTCATCTAAAACAACATTTGACAAGACACCGTTTTTTACCATCAATATATCTGTTACTACGGTATTTTGTCCGCAGATACTATCTACAAAAACAGCCGGCACACCATCATATAGTCGCCCAGTCTTTACCTTCTCAATTTCTTCAATCCCATAAGACAACGGCAC
>JAFOJR010000056.1 GCA_017420125.1 Oscillospiraceae bacterium
CGGTCAATCCTTCTCCTTACATGTTCTACTTCTCCGGAACGGATGTTGAGGTTGCCGGTGCGTCACCTGAAACTCTTGTAAAATTGGAAGACGGCATTCTGCATACCTTCCCGTTGGCTGGAACCCGGCCGCGGGGAAAAACGCACGCGGAAGACAAGGCTTTGGAAGCCGAATTGCTTGCAGATCAAAAAGAGCTTGCTGAACATAATATGCTGGTGGATTTGGGACGCAACGACCTGGGTAAAATCAGTAAATTCGGCAGCGTCCAAGTGGAAACCCTGCACTCCATCGAACGGTATTCCCACGTTATGCATATCGGCTCCACTGTGAGAGGAGAAATCCGGCCAGAATTTGACGCGTTGGATGCAGTCAGTGCAGTCCTTCCAGCAGGAACGCTGTCCGGCGCGCCCAAGATAAGAGCCTGCCAGTTAATCGGCGAATTGGAAAATAACAAGCGCGGCATCTACGGCGGTGCCATTGGCTATATCGACTTTACCGGAAACATGGATACCTGTATTGCCATTCGCATCGCCTACAAAAAAAACGGGAAGGTATTTGTCCGAAGCGGTGCCGGAATTGTTGCAGATTCTGTCCCGGATAAAGAGTTTGAAGAATGCATTAACAAGGCCAAAGCAGTGGTTCACGCGCTGCAGCTTGCAGAGGAGGCGGATATATGATCTTGCTCATCGATAATTATGACAGCTTTTCTTATAATCTTTACCAGCTCGTCGGTGAAATCCATCCCAACATCAAGGTGATTCGCAATGACGAAATGACGGTGGAAGAAATCCGGCATCTGCATCCCCGGCGCATCATTCTCTCTCCCGGCCCCGGCAGACCGGAAAATGCCGGCATCCTTTGCGACAGTGTCCAGATGCTCGGAACAGAAATTCCCATTCTTGGCGTTTGCCTCGGACATCAAGCCATCTGTGCAGCGTTCGGTGCTACCATTACCTATGCCAAAGAATTAATGCATGGAAAACAATCAACTGTCAGATTTGATCTAAACTGTCCCCTGTTTTCCGGCTGTCCCGAAACTGCGCCTGTGGCGCGGTATCATTCCCTTGCGGCAGACCCCTATACCATCCCGGATTGCCTGAAGGTAACTGCCGTTACAACAGAGGACGAAATCATGGCAGTACAGCACCGTGATTTTCCCATTTTCGGAATGCAGTTTCATCCGGAGTCGATTATGACGCCTCACGGAAAAACCATGCTTGCCAATTTTATCAATTTGAGATAAGGAGCATCTATTATGATCCAAGAAGCCATTGTAAAAATTGTAAATAAAGAGGACTTGACATATCACGAAGCCTATACAGTGATGAATGAAATTATGAATGGTGAAACCTCGTCAACGCAGAATGCTGCCTTTCTTGCTGCCCTCTCCACCAAAAGTGCAAAAGCAGAAACCACGGACGAAATTGCCGGCTGTGCCGCTGCCATGCGGGCTCATGCAACCAAAGTGGAAACCAATATGGACGTATTTGAAATTGTCGGAACGGGCGGCGATAACGCGCACAGCTTCAATATCTCCACCACTTCCGCTCTGGTGGCTGCAGCGGGCGGAATGAAGGTTGCAAAGCACGGTAACCGCGCAGCCTCTTCCAAGTGTGGCACGGCAGATTGTCTCGAAGCGCTGGGCGTTAACATTCAGCAAAGTCCGCAACGGTGCATAGAACTTTTAAATGAAGTGGGAATGTGTTTTTTCTTCGCACAAAAATATCACACCTCCATGAAATACGTGGGCGCAATTCGGAAAGAACTTGGTTTTCGAACTGTATTCAATATTTTAGGACCTCTTACAAACCCCGGAAGCCCCACCATGCAATTGCTGGGCGTTTACGATGAATATCTGGTGGAACCATTGGCGCAGGTGCTCATTAACCTTGGGGTCAAGCGTGGTATGGTTGTGTATGGTCAGGATAAACTGGACGAAATTTCTATGAGCGCGCCTACTACCATCTGTGAATTTCAGAACGGCTGGTTTAAATCTTATTCCATCGCTCCGGAGGATTTTGGTTTTCCCCGCTGTGAAAAAGCCGACTTGGTGGGTGGCTCGCCGGAGGAAAACGCAAATATCACCTTGGCAATTTTGAACGGCGAAAAAGGACATCGACGAAATGCCGTGCTTCTGAACGCAGGCGCGTCTTTATACATCGGTGGAAAAGCAAAATCCATACGAGACGGCATTTCCCTTGCGGCGGAACTGATCGATTCCGGCGAGGCGCGTAAAATACTGGAAAAACTAATCGCCGTCAGCAACCGCGGGGAGGATGAAAAATGACCATACTGGATCAGCTTGCAGCGTATGCAAAGGTGCGCACCGCCAGGGCAAAAGGACGAATGTCTTTGGCAACTGTCCGGCAGCAGGCAGCTGCTCTGCCCAAAGGCAGTTTCGCCTTTGAAAACGCATTGGGAAAACCCGGCATTTCCTTTATCTGCGAATGCAAAAAAGCATCTCCGTCCAAAGGACTGATTGCGCCGGACTTTCCCTATCTGGAAATTGCCAAAGAATATGAAGCGGCAGGCGCCGACTGTATTTCTGTTTTGACAGAACCAAAATGGTTTTTGGGCCAAGATACATATTTGAGAGAAATTGCCCAATCGATTTCCATTCCTTGTCTGCGCAAGGATTTTATCGTGGACGAATACATGCTCTATGAAACAAAATTGCTGGGCGCTTCTGCCGTTTTGCTGATTTGCGCCATTTTGACCGAAACGCAGATCAGGACATATATTCAAATCTGTGATGAATTAGGTCTTTCCGCTTTGGTGGAAGCCCATGACGAAAACGAAGTGCAAATGGCATTAAACGCCGGAGCCAGAATCATCGGCGTCAACAATCGCAATTTGAAAGACTTTACCGTTCATCCGGAGAACAGTCAAAAACTGCGAAATCTGATTCCGTCCCATGTGTTGTTTGTTTCAGAAAGCGGCATACGCTCTGCCGAAGATGTGCGAAAACTGTCTGACTTGGGCGCAGATGCCGTTTTGATCGGCGAAACGCTGATGCGCGCCGAAAACAAACACGCCAAACTTGCGGAATTGCGAGGAAACTTATGACAAAAATCAAACTTTGCGGACTTTCGCGGCAATGCGACATAGCAGTCGCCAATATGCTGCGCCCTGCATACATTGGCTTTGTCTTTGCCCCCAAAAGCCGCCGATATGTGACTCCGGAAACGGCAGCGCAGCTCAGGGCGCAGTTGCATCCGCATATTTCAGCAGTAGGGGTATTCGTAAATGAGACCCCGGAGGCGGTAGCCGCTTTGCTGCATCAAGGCATTATAGACATCGCCCAACTTCATGGAAACGAGGATGAAAACTATTTGCAAGCTTTGCGGCAATTGACAGAGAAACCAATTATCCAGGCTTTTCAGATTGGCACTCCGCAAGACGTAGCCGCAGCGCAGAACAGCTGTGCGGATTATATCCTGCTGGATGCAGGCGGCGGCACGGGAACTGTATTTGACTGGCATCTGATACGGGATGTCAAACGGCCGTTTTTTCTGGCCGGCGGTCTTAACGCTGAAAACGTGAAAACCGCTGTGCAAACCATTGCTCCCTATGCAGTGGATGTCAGTTCAGGAATTGAAACCAACGGCCAAAAGGACCCAAAAAAAATGAAACAATTCGTTCTTGCTGTCCACAGTGCAGACGAATTTCTGTTGCAAAGCAGGTAGAAAGGAAGAAAATTATGACAAATCGGAATGGACGCTTTGGTGTTCACGGCGGACAATATATCCCTGAAACTCTGATGAGTGCAGTCATTGAACTGGAAGAGGCATATAATCATTTTCGGGATGATCCTGCATTTCAACAAGAGCTTTCTGAATTATTGTGCGAATATGCAGGCCGTCCCTCCAGACTTTATTATGCCAAAAAAATGACATTGGATTTGGGCGGGGCCAAACTTTACCTGAAACGCGAAGACCTGAACCACACTGGTTCACATAAAATCAACAATGTTCTGGGCCAGGCTCTTCTTGCAAAAAAAATGGGAAAAACACGGCTCATCGCCGAAACAGGAGCCGGACAGCACGGTGTTGCTACTGCTACTGCCGCTGCGCTGCTTGGAATGGAATGTGTGGTGTTTATGGGGGAGGAAGATACTGTCCGACAAGCACTAAACGTATATCGGATGCGCCTTTTGGGCACAAAGGTAATCCCTGTCAAAAGCGGTACCGCCACTTTGAAAGACGCCGTTTCTGAAGCCATGCGGGAATGGACCAGCCGCATTTCAGACACCCACTATTGTCTTGGCTCCGTGATGGGGCCCCATCCATTCCCCACCATTGTGCGCGACTTTCAAGCCGTGATATCCAGGGAAATCAAAACGCAAATCCTGGAAAAAGAAGGCCGGCTGCCTGATGCAGTGATTGCCTGTGTGGGCGGCGGCTCCAACGCCATAGGCAGTTTCTATCATTTTATTTCAGATCAGAACGTGAGACTGATCGGCTGCGAGGCAGCAGGCCGGGGAATTGAAACCTTTGAGACTGCTGCAACAATCAGCACCGGCAGGCTGGGCATTTTTCATGGCATGAAGTCCTATTTTTGCCAAGATGAATATGGCCAGATTGCACCGGTTTATTCTATTTCGGCTGGGCTGGACTACCCGGGCGTCGGTCCCGAGCACGCGTATCTTCACGACATCGGACGGGCCGAATATGTCCCCATTACAGACGAGGAAGCAGTCTGTGCATTTGAATATCTTGCAAAAACCGAAGGCATTATCCCTGCCATTGAGTCAGCACACGCCATAGCTTATGCGGCCAAGCTTGCCCCGAGCATGCACAAGGATCAGATTATTGTTGTCACCATATCCGGCAGAGGCGATAAAGACTGCGCCGCCATTGCAAGATACAGAGGAGAGGATATCCATGAGTAATATAAAAGCTGCATTTGCAAACGGGAAAGCATTCATTCCCTTCTTCACCTGCGGAGACCCCGACTTGGAAACCACTGCTACCTCTGTTCGTGCAGCGGTCGCAAACGGGGCTGATCTGATCGAGCTGGGCATTCCATTTTCCGATCCGACTGCGGAAGGTCCTGTCATTCAAGCGGCTAATCTGCGTGCGCTAAATGGCGGTGTCACTACGGATAAAATTTTTGCGTTTGTAAAAGAGCTTCGTCGTGATGTAACGGTTCCCATGGTGTTTATGACTTACGCCAACGTGATTTTTTCTTACGGTGCAGAGCGTTTTCTCTCCACTTGCCGGGATATCCAGATTGATGGAATCATTTTACCCGACCTGCCTTTCGAGGAACGAGAAGAATTTTTGCCTGTCTGTCGGAAATATGGAGTCGATTTGATTTATCTCATTGCACCTACTTCGGAAAACCGTATTGCGATGATCGCGAAAGAAGCAGAAGGTTTTCTCTATCTTGTTTCCAGTCTTGGCGTAACGGGAACAAGAAGCGAAATCACAACCGATCTTGCTTCCATTGTTTCCGTGGTGCGGCAAAATACAGATACGCCTTGTGCCATTGGCTTCGGCATCTCCACACCGGAGCAGGCAAGAAAAATGGCAGGACTTTCCGATGGCGCCATCGTTGGCTCCGCCATTGTGAAACTGCTTGCAAAATACGGCAAGGATGCGCCGCGTTATATAGGTGACTATGTCAAATCCATGAAAGACGCTCTGCGCTGCTTGTAAAATCCCACGATTCGTTTTAGTCAAGTTTCCCGCACTGTGTCGGAATACACGCTGTGAACACCCGTCAGCAGTGTGCTTTTTCGATCTTAAAAACCAGGGGCGCACGTTGTGCGCCCCTGGTTTTTATCAAAAATGATTTGCCTCATTTGCAAAAAACCTGTAACCGGAATTTGTCAATCGGGCTTTTATACCGAGTTGCGTTCTTTCTCACCGCGCAATAATTTTATTCGCCGATGATCTAGCTACAGCTTGTGACGCTTTTCATGTTTTACATAAAAAAGTTATCTTGCGTTCGTTAACTTTCATGCAAACGAAGCCCCTGTTTGTCAAAAGGACAACAGGGGCTTCGTTTATTTGATATTGGGAGATGTAGATTATAGATTTCTTTTTTAGTTTATATCCATTTGTCGAAATAGTATTCCCCGCAATCTGCACGTTCGTGCCACCAACAAAACCACGCCAAAGGAAGAGATCAGATTGGATGCAAGCCTTATGCAGGAAGATTGGAGATAAACTGATAGTTGTTGCTGCCCAAACGTTTGAGCGTAAGCTTCATCTGCTTTGCTTTTCCCCAGTTTCCGCTGGTCGTATAGTAGTACCATTCGCCTGCATGATAGTTGTACTGTCCGCTGTTTGTATATACCACTGTCACGGTACTGCCGCTGATGGAAGTGCTTTTTATGCTGACAGTTTGGGCTTCCGTATCCCAGACCTGTAGACAATACGCTTTCAAACCGGACAGATATGTCAGCCCTGCCATGCTTCCCTGATAGCCGTATAATCCGTAGCCTGTGTATTTTTTCAAATAACTGTCAAGTTCAGATGAAGAGTTATATATAAGGTCTCCGTCGAGCCACCCGGTCGCCTTTTTATAGGCGTTCGACACTGTGCTGTATTTTAAGCTGCTGTCAGGACCATATCGAACAATGTCGGCAAGGGGTATTTTGCGCACATCCGTATAACTGTACATAAGGAAAGGAAAGACTAAGGGAAAAATATCTCCCTTGTTCATAAAGGCTTCGATTTCCTGCCGGATATCATAAGCGGTATTGTGTGCCAGGTGGGTCCAAGTGATCGAGGCCTCCTTATAGGAAGCAAGCATAGCATCCAAATCATCATATGTCATATTTACACGTTGTCCGTAGGCATTGTAAATGCCAGACTCCGTTACATGATAGTATGCTGTCTTTACCCTATACATCTCACCGTCTTTATACTCTAAACGGTAGAAGGTATAAGAATAGTCAGAGGCGCCGGCTGAACCTTGTACGCACATCGTTCCGTCAGTAAAGATTGTCAGACGGTTGCGGGCATAGAGCGGTTCGGCATTCCCAAAAAAGTTATAATACGTACCGTTAAAATAGGTGTATACCGCAGCAATGCAGTCGTTGTTTCTGAAAAGCAATTCACTGACACCGTCTTTATTGATGTCATAATAAGCATAGTAAAAATTGCCGCCAAAGGTAAAATATTCTTCCATTGCCGGGATGCGGCAGGCTTTATATTTGGCATTGCTTTCGATCACGTCATAACTGCTCTCATTGCAGGCATCTTTGAACAGTTGGATGATGGATTGAGCCAAGTTGTAAGCCAAGGCATTTTCGGCAAATAATGTAATAGGCTTCCTTAATGTCGGATTGGCCATTCGTGTAACCAGTGCGGCGACTTCACTGCGCTGGATATTGGAGTTGGGCTTGAAGTTCCCAAATTTGTCGGTGCCGGTCAAAATACCTGCCCGGTAGAGTCTATAAATGTCCGCTGCAGAACGGTGGTTGCTCGGCACGTCCGGAATTCCATTGTTCTCCACTTGGTTCACAGCTTTCAGAGCCTCATCCGGAAGCGCACGCCCCATGATGACCGCAAAGTTCTCTCTGGTGGCTTTGGCGTTGTAATTGGTATAGGCGCCAGCCGCAATGATGCCTTCCCGGATGACGTAATCTACATAGGTTTGGTACCAGGGGTTTCCCTGTTTAAAATCGGCCTCTCCGGTATAATAGATACTGTGGAGCCTTGCCGCCAGCGTGACAGCCTCTGCGATCGTCATATTGCCGGAAGGGCTGAATTTTGATGTGCTCGTTCCCAATACAAGACCCGTTTCATATGCTTCTTTCACGTTGCCGGCATACCATGCATTTGCCGGGACATCGCTGAATTGGCCTGCCGTGTATGTTTTGGTTTTCCGGAAATTTTCCAGCCCTCCGCCGGCCGCCGCCGCAGGGACGAGCAGGAAGGACAGGAGCAGAACGAGCGCCAATGCAATCTTTTTCTTCATACTGTTTTGCCTCCTATTATAATAGATTTTTGCTCCCTTCTGTTGGAAACGATTTAAAATCAACTGAACTTGGTACGAGCTTGTTTTTAATATCATCAATATTTAGCGCCAACTCGTCGCGGTTCTTCCCGGTTTCCCGGTTAATAATTCAAGTGATGATATCGCATCCCCTCCTTCCAAATATAATTCAACACTTGTTACAGCCTGATTATGAATTCCATATTTAATATAGCCCAATTATGGGCTATTGTCAAATTTTAGGCAACTATGTTAAATATACAGAAGAGATAAAAAGAGGGGGTAGTTGATATGATCTGCTACGACCGCCTCTGGAAAACGATGGCAGAGGAAGGCATCTCACAGTATAAACTAATTAAAAATTACAATTTCAGTAGTGGACAGCTCGACCGACTTCGAAAAAATCAGCATGTCAGCACGTATACGCTTGATCGTTTATGCAGCATTCTCGAATGCAGGTTGGAGGATATCGCAGAATATCAAAAAGGGAAATGATTGATCGCTTTTTAAACAAAACAGCGATCAATCATTTCCCTTTTCAGAAGGTGAGATTCAGACAAGGTCTATGATGGACCCGCTCCAAAGCCCGATTTCCTCAAAAAACACGAAGAAACCTCTTTTGTCGTGGTAGGCAAAAGAGGTTTCTTTGCTGATTGGATACGAAAAAATAGATTTGAATTTTTGAAAAACATCTAAAGATTTACGTTTACGCTTTGAAATTATATCCGCAATCGTGGCAATAAAATATTCTCTTGTTCCCGGAAAACCACTTTCTGCATTGCCATATATGCCCTTTGCCGGAGGCCTTCTTCATAATAGCCATCCACCAATCATAAAACAGGAACACAAGTAAGCCGATCAGCCATTTGACAAGAAGCCAAGAGATATAATAAACACCAAAAATCAGAGTCCAAAAACAACCGTTTTTGCTCCTTTCATTTGACAATTGGACGTGTGTGCTCCCGCATTTTGGACATTTTCTGTTTACAGCCATAAAGATTCCTCCTTGAGTTTAACACAAATATGACATTCAGTGAATGTCATATTTTGCTTTATCTTAACATATATTGTATGTATTGACAAGCACTAAATGTCAGGAGCGCAAAAAATGTTCATTAATAAAAGCCCTAGCGGGAAGAATAATATTTGCGGTCAAAATATTTCTGCTTTTCGCAAAAAAATGGAAATATCGCAAAGAGAACTTGCAGATAGACTACAACTTGTCGGATTGGATATAGACAAGAATGCAATACAGCGGATAGAGTCTGGGCAGAGATTTGTAACAGATATTGAACTCA
>JAFOJR010000057.1 GCA_017420125.1 Oscillospiraceae bacterium
ACGGTATGAAATGCAAAAAGAAACCTCTTTTGTTTGTCAAAACAAAAGAGGTTTCTTTGATGTCTCAGTTGTCAAAGATGGGCCGAAAGGCAAAAAACCAGAGAAAAAACGACGGGCGTTTTAGAACTTGTCAGCCAGTGCTGCCGCCTGTGCGCAGCCGTCCGTCTTATCAATCGCGCCGGCTTCCAGCACGCCGGGAATGCAGACTTCCCCGACCATCGTCCATTTCAGCAAAGCGGCTGTGCGCGCAATGGGAATGCGGACACCGTCCATGACTGTGGGGTCTTCCTCCTCGCAGCAGGTGATCAGCGCGCACTCCTTGCCGGAGACATCTTTCCCGCCGATCATGAAGGAAAACAGCTTGTCAATGGCGCCCTTGAGCTGAGCGGGAATGGAATACCAATAAACCGGCGCGGAGAACACCACAGCGTCTGCTTCAAGGATGGCATCTGCCATAGCGCCGTTGAAATCGCTTTCGAAAGAACAGGCATTGCCGTTCTTGTAGCAGGTTTCGCAGGCGTGGCAGAAACCGATGTCCATATCGGATGTATCAAAACGGGTGACAGTGTGCCCCTTTGCCTCT
Organism: Oscillospiraceae bacterium; assembly: GCA_017420125.1. Lineage (GTDB taxonomy): Bacteria > Bacillota > Clostridia > Oscillospirales > Oscillospiraceae > RGIG529. Next base: position 584 of record JAFOJR010000057.1, read on the forward strand.
GCTGCTTTGATAAAAGCGTTGGTCATTGCAATGCTGTTGCCCTTTTTGCGCGGGCTGCCAGTCAAAATTACAATCTTTTTACTCATGTGACGATCCTCCCATGTTTTTATTCTGAATTGTTGGGACTCCCGGCATTCTGTTTTCTGCCCAACAACAATAATTATAGCCCGGAAGCATTGATTTTTCAACCTGGCAACAGCCGGTTGGCCGCTCCAAAGCCCCATATCCGCAATTTACCCGATTTTTATCAAAAAACAGAAAGAAACCTCTTTTGTCTGTCAAAACAAAAGAGGTTTCTTTGCTGGAGCAGGGTACGGGAGTCGAACCCGCCTTAATGGCTTGGGAAGCCACTGTAATACCGATATACCAACCCTGCGTATGAAATGCTGCCTGCGAAGAAAACTGCGCCAAAGTGAAGTTATTATATCACCCTCACAGGGAAAAAGCAATGGTTTCTTTGCAAATTTTCTCCCATGGCGCCTCCTGAAAATTTGTATAGAATACGTGGTTTTTCCATATCCTTTCAATAGACTGGAAGAGGAGGAATCCGGATGAAAAAATTTGTAGCAGTCTGTTTGACGGCGCTGCTTCTGACGCTCCCCGCCTTTGCAGCAGCAGAGGCGCCGGATGATGTGGAGGCGGAGGCAGCTTTGCTGATGGAACGGGAGACAGGAACCATCTTATATGAAAAAAATGCCCATGCAGTGCTGGAACCTGCCAGCGTAACCAAGATTATGACCCTGCTGCTGGTGATGGAAGCCATTGACAGCGGCCAGCTCACCATGGAAACCATGGTAACGGCAAGCGCCCACGCCGCCGCTATGGGCGGGTCGCAGATATATTTAAAAGAGGGGGAACAAATGAGCGTCCATGATATGCTGAAAGCGGTTGCCGTTGCGTCCGGCAATGATGCGGCAGTGGCATTGGGTGAAGCCGTTGCAGGCAGCGAATCTGCTTTTGTGGCGCGGATGAACCAGCGGGCCAGGGAACTGGGGATGAAGGACACAACCTTTCAGAACTGCACCGGTTTGCCCGCAGAAGGCCATGTGACTTCGGCGTATGATATCGGGGTAATGTCCCGGGAACTGCTGATGCATGAGGCCATTCGCCCCTATACTGCCATTTGGATGGATTCCCTGCGGGACGGGAGCTTTCAATTGTCCAATACAAATAAATTGATCCGGTTTTACGACGGCGCTACAGGGCTGAAAACAGGATATACAGCCACAGCAGGCCATTGCATCTCCGCCAGCGCGGAAAAGGACGGGATGGAGCTCATTGCGGTAGTGCTTCATGCGCCCAGTTCCAGCGCCCGGTTTGAAACGGCCAAAAGCCTGTTGAATTTCGGATTTGCCAATTATGCCATGGTGGATGTGGCGCCGGACCGGGCATTGGCTCCTGTGGATGTGGTGTTGGGGGCGCAGAAAGAACTGCAGCCGATCTTTGCGGAGACAGCCCGGCTGCTGCTGGAAAAAACGGAGGTCAATGGATTGACGCAAAATCTGGAAGTCTGCCGGTCGGTGGAAGCGCCTGTGCAGGCAGGACAAAAATTGGGCGCGCTGTCTGTTTATCGGGCAGACGGAACGCTTTTAAAAGAAATTTCCATTGTTGCACCGGAAGCGATTCCCCGGCTGACCACGAAAGATTTATTTGGACAGATGCTTCAGATTTTATTGATGAAGGCACAGTGAGCGAAAGAGAAATTGTGGGGAAAAACGGGCTGCGTTGCGCGGCCTGTTTTTCATAAATGCCAATGAAAAATCATCTGGCGATAAAAGGATACTGTTTTTTTTCTAGGTCTATGGTATAATATCCGAAAATGGATCGTATACCTTTTGTATTGCAGCATATCAAAAAACGGCATATATGACAGGGGAGCCGTTTCTGCGGGCAGGATGCCATGGAAAAAACAGCGGAACATGCTGTGTCTGAATGGTTCGGATATATGCTTTCTGCGCAGATGGAAACACAGGATATGCGCAGCAGAATCCTTTTGTGGCCAACAGCCAAAAAGAAGGAGGAAATCAAGCGTGATTACAGTGGATCTTTCCCGGCTGACCGGCTGGGATTTTCATCAAATAGAAAAAGCAATGGCGCACCGGCTGGCAGCTGCCCACCAGATCTTGGAAGAGGGGACCGGCGCAGGGGGGGAAACCACCGGCTGGCTCCGCTGGCCAAAGGAATGTCCGGCAGGAGAGTTGGACAAGATTCAGCAGGCGGCGGCGCAAATTTGCAGAGACTCTCAGGTTCTGGTTGTGATAGGCATTGGCGGGTCCTATTTGGGGGCCAAAGCCGCCATCGATCTCCTGGGCGGAAACGGGCCGGAAAAGACACAGGTGATTTTTGCAGGAAATACACTGTCTTCTGACGAAATGGCGGCGCTGCTGGCGCAGTTGGAAAACAAGTCGTTTTCCGTAAATGTCATTTCAAAGTCAGGGACCACCACAGAACCGGCGGTGGCGTTTCGCTTTTTGCGGCAGTATTTGGAAGAGCGGTACGGCGAAGAGGCGGATCGGCGGATCTATGTGACAACCGATCCCCAAAAAGGAGCTCTGCGGGCGCTGGCCCGTGCGCAGCAATGGACATCCTTTTCCGTTCCCGGTTCCATCGGCGGCCGGTATTCTGTTTTGACGGCTGTGGGACTGCTGCCCATGGCGGTTGCCGGAATTGATATCAACCGGGTGCTGGCCGGCGCGCGGGAAGAGATGGAACAGCTTTCCCGCCGTTCCATGGAAAACCCGGCGTGGCAGTATGCCGCCGCCAGGAACCTGATGTATGAAGCAGGGAAAAAAGTAGAGCTTTTGGCATATTATGAGCCGACCTTCCGTTTTATGGCCGAGTGGTGGAAACAGTTGTTCGGCGAGAGCGAAGGGAAGCAGGGCAAAGGCCTGTTTCCTGCCAGCGTGGAATATACTGCGGATCTGCATTCAATGGGGCAGTATGTACAGGATGGCCAGCGGATTTTGATGGAGACGATGGTGTCTTTTCAGAACAGCGGCACCTCGCTTTCTCTGCCCTATCGGGCAGACGACGGAGACGGACTCAATTACCTGGCCGGGCGAACGCTGGAGGAATTAAGAGCCCAGGCCATGGCAGGCGCGGCTATCGCACATGAGGACGGAGGCGTACCCAACATTCAAATTCAGGTTCCGTCCCGCAATCCGGAAAGCTATGGCGCCCTGGTGTACTTTTTTGAGCTTTCCTGCGGGCTTTCGGGTTATTTGATGGGGGTTAATCCTTTTGACCAGCCGGGCGTAGAGGCGTATAAGAAAAACATGTTTACCCTCCTGGGGAAACCCGGATATGAAGCTTTGCAGCAAACGCTGAAAAACCGCTCCAAAAGCAGGAAAAAGGCAGGGAAGAGGAATATTCTTCCAAACGTTGCAAAAGTTGATTGAAATTTATGTGAAAAAATGGTAACATAAAAGCAGGTTTAATTCTCCAACCGAAAGAAAGAGGAAAAGGAGTGATTCCAATGGTTAGAGTCATTATGGGAGTAAAAGGATCCGGAAAGACAAAACAACTCATCGAATTGGTGAATCATGCGGCCCACAGCGAAGCAGGAAACGTCATCTGTATTGAGCGCGGACCCAAATTGATTTATGATGTTCATTATACGGTTCGCTTGGTAGAAGCAAGTCAATATGAAATGGAAAACTTTGAACACCTGAAAGGGTTTATCAGCGGGCTGTATGCAGGCAACTTTGATATTTCCCATATCTTTATTGACAGCCTTTGCAAAGTTGTTCCCATAGACGCGGATGCACCGGAAACCGAACAGTTTTTAGATTGGCTGGAAATGTTCAGCGAGAAAAACGGCGTCCGGTTTACCATCACCATCAGTGCAGATGTTTCCATGGCATCGGAAGGGATTCGGAAATATTTTTAAACAATAAAAGAAAAGCCTTACAGGCAAAAGGCAAAAAGACGGAAAGCTTTGCCGGCGGATATTTCCGGGCGGCAAAGCTTTCCGACAGAAAAGGAGTAAATACCTTGAAAGTTGGAGCAGTGGTGGTGGCAGCAGGTTTATCCACCAGAATGAATGGGTTTAAGCCCATGCTGAAGCTGTCCGGCACGACAATTATCAAAAAGACAATTGATACATTGAAGCAGGCAGGAGCTTCCCCCATCATAGTGGTTACAGGTTATCGGGGAGAGCTGCTGGAACGACATATTTCCCGTATGGACGTTATTTGTTTAAAAAACGAACTGTTTCGAGAAACACAGATGCTGGATTCCGTGAAGATCGGTCTGGCAAGGATCCAGGGGGCATGTGACCGCGTGCTGTTCACGCCTGGAGATGTTCCGCTGTTTTCGTTGGAAACGGTTCAGGCAGTATTGGAAGGGGACGGGTCCATTGTTGTCCCCACCTTCCAGGAGCAATGGGG
>JAFOJR010000058.1 GCA_017420125.1 Oscillospiraceae bacterium
GCCATCAAAGAAGAATACTTTGCCAGCCGCCCTGTGGTCGCCATCATTGTATTGGACAATTATGAAGAAATTACAAAGGGGCTCTCCGACAACGCCAAATCTGCCCTGATGGCCCAGGTTGACGACAAAGTAGGCGAATGGGCCGACCCAACTCAGGGAATCCTCAGTAAATATGACCGAGACCGATATCTTTTTGTATTTGAATCCCGCTTTTTACCTGCATTCCAAACAAATAAATTTTCTATTTTGGACTCTGTCCGAACCATTACTAACTCCACGGGCATCGCTGCCACTGTCAGCATTGGCATTGGAAAAGACGGAGAAACACTACAGGATTTGTTCCAATATGCTGCCCTTTCCATCGACATGGCGCTCTCCCGCGGGGGAGACCAAGTGGTGTTGAAAAATCGCTTCCAATTTCAATTTTTCGGCGGACGTGCCAAAGAACTGGAACGGCGAACAAAGGTCAAATCCCGGGTGATGGCCAATGCGCTGAATCGGTTGCTGGACGACTCTTCTCACGTCTTTATCATGGGGCATGCCATGCCGGATCTGGACTGTATTGGCGCCGCTGCTGGACTTTGCGCCATTGCGCGGAAAAAGGAAACCAAAGCATATCTTATTTTGGAGCCAAGCAGCAACTTAGCTGTTGCAATGACAAAGCGTCTGGCTGCTTTGCCGGAATATGCCGACAGTTTCCTCACACCCCAGGACGCCCTTTTAAAAGCAGATCACCGCAGCCTGTTAATCGTGGTAGATACCAATCGGCCGGAACAGGTAATCAGTCAGGATTTGCTTATGGCCTGCAGCCGGGTGGCCGTCATCGATCACCACCGGCGCGCTGCCACTTATATTGCAGATGCAGCGCTGAATTTCCACGAGCCGTTTTCCTCTTCCACCTGCGAACTGGTCACGGAACTGCTTCAATACCTGGTAGAGCCGAGAGAAATTCTGCATGCGGAAGCAGACGCGCTGCTGTCCGGCATTGTTTTAGATACCAAAAGCTTCTCCATCCGTACCGGTAGCCGTACCTTTGAGGCCGCTGCTTTCCTGCGGCAGGCAGGTGCCGATCCTGTACAGGTGAAAAAGCAGTTCCAGAACGATTTGGCCGGCACCATTTCCCGTTATGATATCATTCAGCACGCAAAGCTGTATCGGGAAACCATCGCCATTTCTGCTGTGGACCGCCCTGTAGGCCGTGTCGTTTCCGCTCAGGCCGCAGACGAACTATTGAATATTTCTGGAGTGGAAACCTCTTTTGTTTTGTATCCCGATCAAGAATCCGTTTTCGTCTCTGCCCGCTCCATTGGATCCATCAATGTGCAGCTGATTATGGAAGCGTTGGGCGGCGGCGGAAACGGTGCCACTGCCGGAGCTCAGATGAAAGGGCTTTCTTTATCCCAGGCCGTTTCGGATTTAGAGAAGGCTATTGACCAGTATCTCGACAGCATATAACCCCTCTCGAATACTGTTTTCATTTCCATAGCCATAAGGAGGATGTAACATTATGAAAGTCATTTTGCAGCAAGATGTAAAAGGCCAAGGGAAGCGCGGCCAGATGGTAACTGTATCAGACGGCTATGCCAGAAATTTCCTGTTGCCGCGGAAACTGGCAATAGAAGCTACCCCGGACGCTCTAAACACTATGAAATTACAGGAAAAAGCCCGTCGTGCCCAAGAGGCAAAAGAAAAGGAAGAGGCCCAGGAAATCGCCAAAAAGCTGGAAAGCTGCGTGGTGAAGATTCCTGCCCGTGCCGGAGAAAAAGGGCAGCTGTTCGGCTCTGTCACCTCCAAGGAAATCGCAGATGCACTGGCTTCTCAATTTCAAATCCATATTGAAAAACAGAAAATCGTACAGGAGGAACCCATTAAAAGTTTTGGTGCCTATCAATTGAAGTGTAAATTGGGCTACAGCATTTCCGGCGTGATCCATGTAATGGTGACGGAAGAAAAATAGCCCCATTCCAAACAGGAGGAAACCACCCTATGGATGAACTTCTTGCACGGCAGCTTCCCCACAGTCTGGAAGCAGAGCAGGCTACACTAGGCTCCATGTTGATTGACGCCCGCTGTGTACCAGAGGTCATTGAGCAGCTGAAGCCAGAAGATTTTTATTTGCAACAGAATCGGGATATTTTTGAAACCATTTACACCATGTTCAGCTATTCTCAGCGAATTGACCCGGTCACCGTATTGGATCAAATGCGCCAACGGGGCATCTATGAGGAAACAACCTCCCGGAAATACGTTTTGCAGCTGATGGAAATCACTCCTACTGCCGCCAACGTGAAAGAATATGTAAAAATTGTACGAGATCAGTCCCTTCTGCGCCATTTGTCAGAAGCCGCTTCCGAGATTTCTCAAACGATTACAGAGGGCACCTCTGCGGCAGATGCTCTGGACGCAGCAGAGCGAAAAATTTATGCCTTGCGTCACGGTCGCGGAAAAGAAGGCCTGTATCCTCTTTCTGCTGTTCTGTTTGACGTCTATACTCGTCTGGCGGAACTGGCCAAAAGTGACAATGCCATCCCCGGTCTTTCTACCGGTCTGGCTGACTTGGACCATATGATTTCCGGTTTGAACCGATCAGACCTGATTTTGCTGGCTTCTCGTCCCGGTATGGGGAAAACCAGCATGGCGCTGAATATTGCGCTCCACGCGGGGAAATTTTCGGGTAAAACTGTGGTAATGTTTTCTCTGGAAATGTCGCGGGAGCAGCTTGGCATGCGGCTGTTATCCACAGAGTCCTTTATAGACAATAAAAAACTGCTCACCGGCCGTCTCTCCGATGCAGACTGGAACAAGCTCACCTCCGCTACGGCGGTTTTGAACCAAATCGACCTGCAGATAGACGACAATCCCGTTATCACTGTTGCGGATATGAACGCCAAATGCCGCCGGGTGGAAAACCTGGGACTTGTAATCATCGACTATCTTCAACTGATGCAGAGCGCGGGAACAAAGCAAAGCAACAATGGAGAAAATCGGCAGCAGATTGTCGCCGAAATCACCCGCTCTTTGAAAATTATGGCCAAGGAGTTGAATGTGCCCGTTTTGTGTCTGTCTCAACTTTCCCGCGCCAATGAGGCCCGCAGCAATAAACGACCCATGCTGTCCGACCTGCGGGAGTCCGGCGCCATTGAACAGGATGCCGATATTGTTCTCTTCCTCTATCGGGAAGATTATTATAACGAAAACTCTGAAAACCATAATGTTGCAGAATGCATTGTGGCAAAAAACCGCCATGGAGAAACTGGGACAATCTCTCTCCAATGGCTGCCGGAATATACCGCATTCTCCAGCCTGGAGTGGAAGCATCATGAAGAATAATGATATGCTGATCCAGCAAATTTCTCCTCTGGCAGAGGAATATGATATGATCCCGGCTCATTCTGTTGTCCTCTGCGCCGTTTCCGGCGGGGCGGACTCCGTTTGCCTTCTTCACGTTCTGCATATGTGGCAGCAGAAAACGGACTTTGCTCTTCACGCCGCACATTACAACCACCGGCTGCGGGGAGATGCGTCTGATGGTGATGCCGATTTCGTCCGCGCCCTATGCCGCCAATGGAACATCCCCTGTCATATGGGCAGCGGAGATGTGCGGCAGACAGCAGCGCAAGCCGGGCGAGGGTTGGAGGAAACTGCCCGCCAGATGCGGTATCAATTTTTACAGGAAACAGCAGAAACCCTTTCGGCAGATCGCATCGCTACCGCTCACACCGCTGATGACAATGTGGAAACTATTTTAATGCGTTTGGTACGCGGCAGCGGGCTTTCCGGCCTGTGTGGCATCCCCCCCCGCCGGGGAAAGATTGTCCGTCCTTTCTTGGAGCTTTCCCGTCAGGACATTATGGCGTATCTAAACACGTATGCACTACCCTACCGGGAAGACGAAAGCAACAAGGACTTAACTTATACTCGCAATCGCCTGCGGCACGAGGTGCTGCCAATCCTGCGGGAACTGAACCCCAATCTGCCTTCTACCGTTGCCGCTGCTGTTCGTTCCCTTCGGCAAGACAATGACTGTTTAAATGCCGCCGCTGCCCGCCATCGAACGTTGATCCAGCCGGCGGAACGCAGTCGGGTTTTGTCCCGCACGGCGTTGCTGCGGCTGCCGCCCGCTCTGTCTTCCCGTTTGTTTTACCAAACGCTGGACGAAATGGGCGCAAGCCGGAAAGATATTTCCGCCGTTCATATCTCCGCCATCCGTCATTTGATAGAGGGGGAAGACCCTTCTGGCAGAGTTACGCTTCCCCACGGAATTGTGGTGCAGCGAGTATACGATGAACTTCTGTTCGCCCCGGAATCGGATTTTTCCGATTCTTTCTCCCCTGTTTCTCTTCCTGCCCACGGACAAGTTCATTTTTCTCATCTCCCGTGGACCATCACGGTAACGCCATGCTCCGCCCCTGACAGTCCTCCCACCGGCAACATGTTTTTCCTGGATGCGGTGCGGGCCGCTCAAGAACCATTAACCCTCCGTCCACGGCAGACAGGCGATGCAATCACTCCTGCCCGGGGCGGCGGAACAAAATCCATCAAAAAGTGGATGATTGATATAAAAATTCCCCGTCACCTGCGGGATCTGGTCCCTGTTTTTGCTTCTGAAGCACAAGTGGCAGCTGTGGCGGGTCTTGGCCCCGCTGCACAATGGGCAGCCCGCCCGGGCCAACCCGCTTTAAAAATTGAAATAGAAGGGATACCGCTTTATGGAACAAGACATTGAACGTATTTTGTTTTCCGCCGAAGAACTGGCAGAGCGAATACGTGCCATGGCCGAAGAAATCAACCGGGACTATGCCGGAAAAGAACCGCTGCTGGTCAGCGTCTTGCGGGGCTCCTTTATTTTTATGGCCGACTTGGTGCGACAAATTCGGCTGCCATGCACGGTGGATTTTATGGCTGTCTCCTCTTACGGGAAAAGCACTGTCAGTTCCGGCGCTGTGCAGATCACAAAAGATTTAAGCGAGGATATTTTCCATAAAGACCTGATTATTGTAGAGGATATCCTGGACAGTGGAAACACACTGAATTATTTGATGAAAACCCTCCTCGCCCGCAATCCTGCCTCCATCCGACTGTGTGCTCTGTTGGATAAGCCGGAACGCCGAAAAGTTCCAGTTCATATAGATTATCGCGGGTTCGAAATTCCGGATGAATTCGTAGTTGGCTATGGTTTGGACTATGCAGAGCGTTACCGTAATCTCCCCTATATTGGAATTTTAAAACCTTCTGTTTACGGCAAATAATATGCCAGATATTTGTGATGGAACTCCGTCATACAGTTCCGTTTTCGCCTTTTGTGGCATTTTACGGATAAGGAAGTGATTCTTGTTTGAAAAAACTTACTCTGCGCGATGCTGGTTTTTATGCATTAATTATCGTAATTTTGATCAGCACCATCATCATTCTGCGACAAACCGACAAAGCAAACGACCTGATCTACTCTGAAGTGCGGGATTTGTTTGAGCGAAAGCAGGTTGAGCGGTTCACTGTGGATGGCAAAACTTTAACCCTCACCTTGTCGGAGCCAATCAACGGGACATATACCTTCACCTACAAACTGGCCAGCCTGGATATCTTTTACAATGATCTTCACGACCTCATCGACGAACAGCATGAACAGGGGATCATTGTAGAGTATGATTATCC
>JAFOJR010000001.1 GCA_017420125.1 Oscillospiraceae bacterium
AAATATCTCGTATACTAACTAAAAGCATTTGAAGTATAGCACCATGTATCACGCTTGTCAATACAAAAGTGAAAAAATTTTAAAAATTTTGTCAGAACATTTATCTGGTTATGGAAAGATTTTGAGCAAATAGACAAGAATTTTTCATATATATAGTTATGGTAAAAAACAACAGACACAAAACCTGTGAAAAGGGCGTGTTTTGCGCAGCAAAAAAGAAAATCGGAAAAATTTTTTCAAAACCGGCCAAAGTAGGCCGCAGCAGGAAAATAGAAATTTTCTGTTGACAAACAAAGGGAATTCTGATAGAATGGGCAACGTCGTAAATCGGAATGCTGGTGTAGCTCAGTTGGTAGAGCAGCTGATTTGTAATCAGCAGGTCGGGGGTTCGAGTCCGTCCACCAGCTCCACCCAGTTGATTTTGCGGCGGGCGGGCCTTTGATATAAGAATGGCTTGTAGTAAAATGTAAATATGGAGGAGTTCCCGAGTGGCCAAAGGGGGCAGACTGTAAATCTGTTGTCGACGACTTCGGTGGTTCGAATCCACCCTCCTCCACCACGAACACCCCAAATGGCTTTGCCATTTGGGGTGTTTGTTTTTGCAAAAATCAGAAGAAATCCAATTACATATATTATTTATAATGTATCCATGCATTGAAATATGCGGCATAATGTCAAAGAAAGAGGGATTGCTTTATGGATCGAAAATTTCAAACTTCTATGCAGATTACGCCCAGCATGTGTGACGCTTCTGCTTGCCTGGGGATTCCAAACACCTTTGGACTCTTTATGGATATTGCAACCATTCACGCAGAGTCAATAGGTTTGGGGGCGAAAGCAATGATGCGGCAGGGTCTGTTTTGGCTGACTGTCCGGACGCGGATCCGATTTCACCGGCGGCCGCTGATGATGGAGCCAGTCACTGCCGCCACCTGGCCGGGGAAGCCGGACCAGATGCGCTGTATGCGGTATTATACGCTGGCGGCGGCGGATCAGACGTTATTGGCAGAGGGAAAAACGGAATGGGCTGTAGTGGAGATGAAAACAGGAAAGCTCCACAATGTGGCAGGACTTTATCCTTCGGAACTGGAGTTGACAGAAGAGGCAGTTTGCGGCGAGCCGTTTACAAGATTTAATAAGGATTTTTCCGCCTGCCCGGAAATTCATGCGTTTACGGTCCGATCCACAGATATCGATTTGGGCGGGCATATGAATAACACAGCCTATATCCGTAGGCTGGCGGACGCTTTTTCTACCAAAGAATGGGAGAGACTGGCGCTGCGGGAGATGGAAGTCAACTTCCGTGCACCCTGTTATGAAGGGGAAAGATTATCCCTCCGCAAGCGGGAAACGGCAGAAGGGCTGGAATTGGGGTTGATTCGACCGGAAGGAGCCGTTGTGCTGATGGCTAAATTAATTCCCGGGGAGTAATCCGGATTGCTCTAAGCCAAAATTCCAGTGCGGAAGAACGTAAATGGTTGTCAGAAAACAATGAAGTTCGGAAGAGGGCTGCACCGTTTTTGCAATTCGGGGTGCTGTGAACAACAAACTGGTATTATTATTTTTTATAAAACTGATACTTGAATATGTCCAACTGTAAGTGTATCTTAATAGCCAACACCGGAAGGGGGTTGCTTGTATCGAGCGGCAATCTACCGGCGGGATTTTTCAGGATTCTTTACAGGAGGTGCTCTATGAAACACAGCAAAATTTATGAATTTGTTCTTGCTGCAATGTTTGCCGCATTGGCTTTTGCTGCAACGAACATTGTTCATATCCCCATTCCGGCTACAAATGGATATATCCATCTCGGTGACTGTGTTGTGCTGCTGGGCGCTTTCCTGCTGGGGCCGTCGTATGGTGCAGCAGCTGGCGGGATTGGTTCTGCTCTGGCGGATATTCTGTCAGGCTATGCACTTTATGCACCGGGCACTTTTGTAATCAAGGCAGCGGTTGCTGTGGTGGCAGGGCTTTTGATGCATGCATTGTCCCATCGGACAAAGGCCGCACCGGTGCTCGCAGGCATATGCGGCGAGTTTATAATGATATTTGGATATTTTGTTTATGAAAGTATCGTGTTGGGATACGGACTTGCAGCGACAGGCAGTATTGCCGGCAATGCGGTACAAGCGGTGGCTGGGGTGATTCTCTCTGTGCTGCTGTATGTAGCGATGATTCGTGTTCCCATGATCAAAAAAATGGCTTCCTGAACTTACTTTATGAACGGAATTTGTGGAGGAGATCAAAATGTTGGAAGATATCACGATGCAGGCAAAACAGGCCGCAACGGAGCTATTGGAAGCAGCGCAGCTGAAAGCGGGAGATATTTTTGTCGTGGGCTGTTCCTCCAGCGAAATGATGGGGCAGCACATTGGAAAAGGATCCAGCCTTGCGGCGGCGCAGGCCGCGTTTGACGGCATTTATCCCGTACTCCAGGCACGAGGTATTTATTTGGCAGCCCAGTGCTGCGAGCATCTGAATCGTGCCCTGATTATTGAAGAGGAAGCGGCGGAAGCCTATGGTTATGATCCAGTAAATGTTTGTCCATGGGAACATGCCGGAGGATCCTTTGCCACCACGGCTTTTGCCCGGTTTGTCCGCCCGGTGGCTGTGGAGCACATTCGAGCCAAAGCCGGCATTGACATCGGCTGCACATTGATCGGGATGCATCTGCAAGAAGTTGCAGTTCCAGTACGTCTGTCTATTCGACAAATCGGACAAGCACCCATTATTTGTGCCCGTACCAGGCCTCGATTTATTGGCGGGGAGCGAGCCAGATACCGCTCTGAAATGCGATAAGCCGACAAAACAGATAAAAACAGAAAAGCACGGGGAACCCAATGGAGTTTCCCGTGCTTTTTATATGCGTTGCCGATTTATCGATGCAAAATAAGGCGAAAAAGAAAGAAGCGGTTTTGTTACGGAGACGGCGTAGGCGTTTCAAGCTGTGTGGCTTTAGTTGCCTGTCGGTCCCGCCAGACGCACCAGATGGTAACTGATGCGATAACCACAACCCCGCCGAGCAAAGCGAACAGGCCCGGAGCTTCGCCATCAAACAGGAAGACCCAAAGGGGGTTTAAAAGCGGTTCTAATGCGCCTAAAAGGGAGCAGGCCAAAGGTGGGCAGTGTTCCACTGCCAGGGCAAACAGAAGATAAGGAAGCCCCAATTGGAGCACACCTAAAATAACAACATTCAGCAAAGCGGTGCCGGTGATTGGCGTGGGAACGAAAAAAGCGGCAGGAAGCCCCACAATGGCTGTCAGTAAATGTCCCATCAGCATGCCGCTGAACCGGGCTTCCGGGTTGCAGTTGCCCACAGCTAAGTACATAGCGGCCATAAATGCCCCGGCCAAAATGGCCACGCAATTGCCCAGAAGATGACCGGGAGTCAGCTGATCAAAGAAAAACAGCGCGATGCCCGCCAGCGTCACAAAGACGACAATCACATCTGCCCGGCGGAGCTTTTGATGAAAAAACAAGACAGAAAAAATCAGCAGGAAGACAGGAGCGATAAATTGCAGCACGATGGCATTGGCCGCGGTGGTCAGTTTATTGGCGGTGACAAAAGCGGTGAACGTGCAGCACATTAAAACGGCGCTAATGGCCGCACCGAAAGAAAAGCGAAATCGGAACTGCTTGATTTTCAGATAGAATAAAACAAAAACTGCGGAGATCAGGCTGCGGCCTCCGGCGATCACCAGAGGATGCCAGGGAATATGCTTGATGAAGATACCTGCGATACTCCACAGTGCAGAACACAGCAGCATTTGCAAGATGGCTTTCCGCTCTGGGGACAAAGAGTTCATGATGGGCTCCTTCCATATCAAAATAAGAGGATGCAGAGGCTGGAAGAAATCAAAATCAAAAAGAGGAAAAGGGTTCACTTGAAAAAACAAGAGAACCCTTTTGGATAAAAGCTTATGCCAATTTGGATTTTGCAGTTTCCACCAAAGCAGTAAATGCAGCCGGATCGCTGATGGCAATTTCGGACAGCATTTTACGATTGATTGAAATATCTGCCAGTTTCAAGCCGTGCATCAAACGGGAATAGTTGATTCCGTTCAACTTTGCTGCTGCGCTGATACGGGTAATCCACAGCTTACGGAAGTCTCTTTTCTTCAGACGGCGGCCGGTATATGCATAAGTGAGAGATTTCATAACCGCCTGGTTGGCCATCTTAAAGTGTTTGGACTTAGAGCCCCAATAGCCCTTGGCCAAACGCAGAACCTTTTTTCTTCTCTTGCGCGTCATCATCGCGCCTTTTACTCTTGCCATTTTATCAAAAGCCTCCTGTTTTTCAGCTCAATTGCTTGTTTTTATTTATAGGGGATCATACGCCGTACGGTTGCAGCGTTGGTGACATCTGCATAAGCGCCGGCACGGAGGCCTCTTTTACGCTTGGTGCTTTTTTTGGTAAGGATATGGCTGGCGAAGGCGTGGGAACGCTTAACCTTACCCGATTTTGTCAGCTTAAATCTTTTCTTTGCGCCGCTGTGGGTCTTGATTTTAGGCATTTTATTTCTCCTTCCATGAAAGTCCGGCCGTTTTGGCCGCACTTATTTATGCTTGTGTTTTAGAGGTCTTAGGCGATAAGAACATGGCCATATGACGACCGTCCAGCTTTGGATTTTTGTCAACTGTAGCGATGTCCTGACATTGCTCTGCGAACTTCATCAAAAGACGCTCACCGATATTGGTATGCGCCATTTCACGGCCGCGGAAGCGGACTGTTACTTTGACCCGATCGCCGTCTGCCAAGAATTTTTGGGCATTCCGAAGCTTCACGTTAAAATCATTTACGTCAATACTGGGAGACATACGGACTTCCTTAACCTCTATGACGCGCTGATTTTTCCGTGCTTCTTTTTCCCGTTTTGCCTGTTCAAACCGATATTTTCCATAGTCCATGAGTTTGCAGACCGGGGGATTGGCATTGGGCGAGATTTTTACCAGATCCAGATCTTTTTCGATGGCGAGTTCCAATGCGGCCTTGGCCGACATCAGCCCAAGTTGCTCGCCGTCCGCGGAAATCAAACGGACTTCCTTATCGCGGATTTCTTCATTGATTTGATGATCCATGTTGCTAATGCGAAAGCACCTCCAATATAAAACGCGGCTGCCACAATTGGCACCCGCGTACAACACACAACACATTTACACCAAGAAAGCCACAAAACCACCACGCCCAAGATGGTGAAAAGGGGCAAACCTGATATAACTCCATGTGAACCCCGACGCGAAAACGCGGGAGGTGAGGACAGGGGGTACCAATCCTGCTTCGTTTTTCATGTTGTAGTATATCAGCACCTGTTGCCAGTGTCAAGAATTTTTTACAGTTCTTTTTACAACAGATTTCGGTGAAAACTGGATTTTACAGACAGCGAACCCTGCCGGACAGTACAAACGGCACCGTTTTGCCGGGGCGAAACGGTGCCGCTTGACAGCTTATCAACGATTAAATGCTGATTTCATCTGCAATGTCATATAAAGTTTTGTTAAACGGGCGAGACATCGTCAACGCCTCATCCAAATCCAAATCCACGATCCGACCGTGCTGCACGGCTACAATACGGCTTCGCGGATTTGTCTGAGCCAGCAGAGCAACTGCCCGTACGCCCATTTCGCTGGCCAGCACCCGCTCCCGTGCGGTAGGTGTGCCGCCCCGCTGGACATATCCCAGAACCGTGGCGCGGGTTTCTACTCCGGTACGAGCCTGAATTTGAACGGCCAATTCCGGCACGGAGCCGAATCCTTCGCTCTTGGCCACGCCTTCTGACACCAAAATGATGAAGTGGCGTTTTCCGGTACGCAAAGTGCGCTGCATTTTTTCCACGATCATTTCAATGGAGCAGGGAACTTCCGGCACCAAAATGGCAACCGCACCGCAGGCCACACCGGCTTGCAGGGCAATATCGCCGCAGTGGCGGCCCATGACCTCCACCACAGAACATCGGTCGTGAGACTGAGAAGTGTCCCGCAATCGGTCCACCAGTTGGATTACTGTATTGACGGCGGTGTCAAACCCGATGGTATATTCACTGCAGGCCACATCGTTATCAATGGTTCCGGGGATCCCGATGCAGGGGATTCCCTGGTGGGACAGAGCCTGAGCGCCCCGGAAGGAACCGTCGCCGCCGATGACGACAAGACCGTTCAACTTCAATTCCCTGCAGGCGCGGGCCCCCTCCCGTATGCCCGTTTCCTGATAAAACGCGGGACAACGGGAAGTGTACAGCACGGTACCGCCCCGGTGCAGGATATCACTTACGCTGCGCAAATCCAGAGAGACGGTATCCCGTGCCAAAAGGCCGGTGAAACCATGACGGATGCCGAGCACTTTTATTTGCTTGGAAAGGGCACTGCGTGTGACAGCGCGGATTGCGGCGTTCATTCCAGGGGCATCTCCGCCGCTGGTGAGAATGCCAATCCGTTTTTCCGTTTGTTCCACGGCATCAAATCCTTTATTTATTTCACACGGACAACGCATTCCAGCGTCTTGCCGTCTACCGATGCGGTAACAGTGGTGGTGCCTTTTGCAACAGCGGTGACCACGCCGGAGTTGCTGACGGTAGCAACAGATTCATCCTTTACCTTCCAGGTTACGTCCCCTTGGGCACCGGTTACTTTTAATTGATAAGACTCTCCGGCAGAGAACAAAGTGAAGTCTTCTTTATTCAGTTTAAGATTGCCGTTGGAATCATCGGAATCACTGGGAGAAGCAGAAGCAGTGACAGACGCCGAAGGAACTGCTCCCACGGTGACCTGGCAATCGGCCGTCAAATCGTTGTATGTTGCGGTGATGGTGGCAGAGCCCTCCGCCACGGCGGTCACCAGACCGGAATCACTGACTGTGACGATGGCTTCATCTGAGCTGGTCCAAGTGACTGCGCTGCTGTCAACAGCAGAGGAAGAGGCGGCCGGGAATACGGAAAGCCGGGTGGTGTCGCCTACAGCTTCCAGCTGAAGCTCACTGGGAGAGATGGTAATATTATCGCCGACAGATGGGGAAACTTGGGTAGTACCGCTTTCCTCCGGCAGGGCAGGGGCACCCTTTTCGCCAAATAGAGTTTTGATAATGGAGACGACGATGAAAAGGGCGGCGATGATCAAAATAATGGAGCAGAAAAAGAAAAACCGGCTCCAAAACGGATTTCGTTTTTTAGGGGGTGCCTCTTGCGGGGGATTGCTTTCCACGGCCTGGGGCGGCGGAGTTTGCACTTGAGGCGGAGTTTGCACTTGCGGCGGAGTTTGTGTTTGAGATGGGGCCTGCGATTGAGGCAAAGCCTGCGATTGAGATGGGGCCTGCGATTGAGACGGGGCCTGCGATTGAGACGGGGTCTGCGATTGAGGCGAAGCCTGCACTTGAGCAGGTGCTTTTTTTACGGGTTTCCGCGGGGCAGCAGCGGCCTGCCCTTTTCCGGCCAGACGCTTACCACCTTTCCGGTTGACTGGTTGTTTGGATGCAGGTGGGGGCACTTGGCGATAGTGGCAAAACGGGCAGCTTTGATATCTTGCATCATACTGTTGTCCGCAATTGGGGCATTGAATTCGATCCATAATATAGGCCTCCTGTTCTGTTATACCCGAGCGAGCGGGTAGAAATCCACTCAGCAGGCGAAGTTGTCTGCAGCTGAAAAAGATTGGATATTCTTATCATACCCGCTTCTTAAAAGCACGTCAACAAAATACAGGAAAAATTGAAAAATTTTTGTAGAATTGCGGGGGAAAAAGCAAAACCACGCGACACCTTGACCGGTATGCGCTTTTTCGTTAGTATAAGAAAAACAAAGCTTGTTTATGCAGTTTCCCGGCAGATGATCCCCCAAAGACGCTTTTTCATGCCGGGAAATAACAAAGGTGCAAGAAGGAGGGAATACACCGTGAACATTCAAATTTACGGCAAAAATAAATGTTTTGACACCAAAAAAGCGCAGCGTTTTTTTCAAGAACGAAAAATTAAAGTGCAGATGATCGACTTGCCCCGATATGGGATGCGCCCCCGGGAGCTGGAGTCGGTAAAAGCGGCAGTGGGTGGTCTGGAACCCCTCATCGATCCCAAAGCAAAGAATGCGCCATTGCTTCAATACTTGGCTTACGAGGCGGATAAGATGGAAAAATTACTGGAAGATCCCACCTTGCTGCGCACACCTATCGTGCGCAACGGGAAACAGGCAACAGTGGGATATTGTCCGGAAATCTGGAAAACATGGGAGTAAGGAAATACGGCCGATTGTTTCAAATTCTTTTCAATTTCTTCATGATTTGGTCATAAAACGGCAGTAAGATATCTTTGCAATGAATTTTATGGATTAGGAGCGAAGCAAAATGTATCATGAATATCCATTTGAAAATAGTGACGAACGCAACATTCCCCTGGATCAAAGCCAGTACCATGTAGAATGGGACGGGGCTGATCAGACGCAGGGAGGCCATCAGAACCGGCCGGTGAAGAAAAAGAGAGCCGGCAGAGTGGTGGCGTTGGCTTTGGCCGGAGCGATTGTTTTAGGGGTAGCCGGTGGGGGGATTGCCTATTTTATAGCTAATCGAGAGCCTCAGAAAGCCACGACCCTGCAGGTCGGCAGCAGAGAGCCTATCCAGTTGAACACTATGCGGGTGGACACCGGGAAAAAATTGACACTGCCGGAGGTATATGCCGCCAACGTGAACTCCACAGTAGGTATTTCGACAGAAGTAACCACAACCAATGTATTTGGACAGCGGGTCTCTGGTGTGGCGGCCGGGTCTGGATTTATTCTCACAGAGGACGGATATATTTTGACCAACTATCACGTGGTCAGTGGCGCACAATCCATTCAGGTAACCATGTATGACGAGACGAAGTACAGCGCCCAACTGGCGGGCTATGATGAGGATAATGATATTGCTGTGTTGAAGGTGGAGGCCACTGGGCTTCAGCCGGTGATTCTGGGGGATTCCAGCCAGATGAACGTAGGAGAAGCCGTTATGGCCATCGGAAACCCGCTGGGCGAACTGACCTTCACATATACTACAGGGATTATCAGTGCATTGAACCGCTCTGTTACTGTGTCCGGCACGTCCTACAACATGATCCAGACAGACTGTGCTATCAACGAGGGCAACTCCGGCGGCCCTTTGTTTAATGAATATGGTGAGGTAATTGGTATCGTATCTGCCAAATATGCCTCCAGCGAAATTGAAGGCCTGGGCTTTGCAATTCCGATCAACAATGTGCTGGAATTGGTGCAGGATATTATGGAAAATGGCCGGGTAACCGGGAAACCTTCTATGGGTATCGTGGTGTCCACCGTGACAGAAAGTGTTGCCAACCAATATAATTTAAAAGTTGGTGCCTGTGTCAACGAAGTAGAGGAAGGAAGCTGCGCAGAAGCAGCAGGTTTGCGGCAGGGCGATATTATTACAGCCATTGGCGATAAAAAAATAACCACTGCGGATGAATTGATTGCAGAAAAGAAGACCTATAAAGCAGGAGAAACCACAACACTGACGGTATATCGAAATGGGGAATCCCTGACGTTGGAAATTGTCTTTGATGAAGAGAAGCAAACCACGGAAGACGCCACCGTGGAAGGAGGGAATAACCAGAACATTCAAGGAAACAATGAATTTGGTGATTTTGGAGGCGGAATGCCGTTCTTCGGCTTTGGCTTTTGATCGGGAAAAATAAAAACCAACTCTGCGCTGCGGCGCATACGCATAAGAGATTTCAAAAGAACCCCCGCACTGTCATTTGGACAGCGCGGGGGTTTCTGCTTTAGTTGTTTTTTCGTTTGCGGAACAGGAATACTGCCGTTGCAGCGCAGATGAGGACCGCTACGGCAATCAGGATCCACAAACCGTTGCCGAAAACAAAATTCGACGTAGTTTGCTTTGTGGTCAGAGTACGTTCCAGCTGCGGTGGAGTTTCGGTGGACTGTGAAAATTCCGTTACGTCCTGAAGTGGTTGCAGGTTTTCCAAATTTGTTTCGATGATGCGGCTGTCAAAATCATTTTTGGTCGATTCAGACGGAGAAATGGCAACGACTGTCAGCAAATTCGAAGCAACAGACATTTCCGAGAACTGCGCTCCATCCGAAAGGCTGGAGGCTTGCATCACCGGTTGAAGTTCATCGGTTGCGGGGTTGAAGCGATAGATATTGTCGCAGGTACAGAGATAGAGGTAAGTTCCGTCTCCATGCACGTAATAAATCTGTTCATCGAAACGGTCGATTTTTTTTATCGGAGCATCGGATGTGCCGTATGTCGTCTCCATTACGCAGTTTTCCGCACGATTCAGGAAATACCACCGGCCGCCGATGTAATTAAAGCGCGTGTTAGACCAATCGTTTCCGCTGAAAAAGAATTCCTGTTGAAACGCATTCGACCGATCCGCTTTGGGTGTGTGGGAAACCTGGCTGGTTCCCTTTTTTAACAGCCGCCAGTTTGGGTGTTCCAACGCCATGATTTCCTGATCGCTTTTAAGAAAATATTTATGGTTGACCGCCCCAATATCCCAGGGATCTGCGTTGTGTTCTTCGCATTCTGTCCAGCCGTCAGGATACCGGCTGTCGTCCCATGTAAGATCTGCGTGATACCATGTGCCGTCGATTTTAACCATGGCCCACTCATGCTGGATGTCTTCACAGGAAACAGTGACGGCGTCTATTCCGCAATCATTCAGCAAATAGACATACGCCAATGCATAGGCGTCGCATACGGCCATTTTTTCACAAAATACATTTGCTACATCGTGATATTTGCTTTCGTATGTCATAAAGCCCTTTTCGTCAAAGCCTTTATGGTCCGGATAATTCAGCAAGGCGATAAGATAGTCATACAGAACCAGCGCTTTTTCCGCATCACACATGGATTCCTCTACCACGGAAAGAGCGGCTTGATATTCCCTTTCAATAATGGCTCGATCATGATTTAGATGGGTCACATCACATGTGCCGTCGGGATTCTGATAGGTAGGGTTGTAAAAGACTTCCACAGCAATCAGGTTGTTTTCTCCCACGCCGAATTCGTCGGCATTTTCTGTGGGCTCTGTATCAATGCTTACAAGGCAAAAATCTTCTTTGTTTTCTCCAAAAACAAATGTGCCATAATCGGACCTGGCTTTTTCCACGGCGTCCAGTGCACGCTGGTATTCCGGAGAAAACCGATCTGCGTACATATCAACCGTAAGCTGCATGTCATGGACGTCAATGTAATTTTCCCCGGCCAAAAGGGCATCTTTCACACGGTTGTACAAGACATCCGCCTGTTCTTTTGAAATGTTGCCGGCAGCGTGGGTGGAAACGGGAGGCAGCACAGCAAAGAGGAGAACGACGCCAATGACGGCACATACAGCGTTGCGTATCTTTATCATATTATTCAAACCTATCTCTTTTATTTTTCGCTTGGTTCCGTGGAATACACAGGGCTCATTATACAGGATAAATTGCCACCTTGCAAAAAAATCAGAAACTTTTTGCAGAAAAATAGTTTGGCCTTTTCAGATGCCAAAGCAACAAATCAGGCGCCGGAAAATTCGTTTTCCGGCGCCTGATGGGATCTTTGGTGCAGATTGTCACCTGCCAAAACAGCTATTGGCCAGAGAGGGAGTCCTCCATTTGATCCAACAAAGAGGAAAATACGCCCAAAGCGTGCTCAATGGGTGCGGGTGTGGTCATATCTACGCCGGCGCCCCGCAGCAGATCGATGGGGTCCTGGGAACAGCCGCCGGATAAAAATCGGAGATAATCTTCCGCGCCGTCTGCGTCTAAAATGCGTTGAGACAGGGCGATGGCGGCAGAAAAGCCAGTGGCATATTGATAGACATAAAACGGCGTATAGAAATGTGGGATGCGTGCCCACTCCATTTCGATACCGGTATCCAGCACCACATCCGGGCCAAAATACCTTTCGTTGCAGTTGCGGTACAGTTCACAAAGACGATCCGCCGTCAAAGGTTCCCCTTGGGCAACCAGCATATGGGTTTTCTGTTCAAATTCTGCGAACATCGTCTGTCGGAAGACGGTGGTACGGAACTCTTCCAGAAAATGATTGATAAGGTACAGCCGTTCTTCTTTCTTTTCCACTTTAGATAGCAGATGGTGGATCAGCAGGGCTTCGTTGCAGGTGGATGCCACCTCTGCCACAAAAATGCGGTATCCGGCGTACTGATACGGTTGGGCCTGATTGGAATAATAGGTGTGCAGCGCGTGTCCCATTTCATGAGCCATCGTAAAAATGCCGCTGAGATCATTTTTATGATTCAAGAGGACATAAGGATGCACGCCATAGGCCCCCCAGGAATATGCGCCGCCCCGTTTGCCCCGGTTTTCATATTTGTCCATCCAGCGTTCAGCAAATGCCGCTTGCAGAACAGCCTGATATTCCCTGCCCAGCGGGGCCAAACTTTCCAGAACGGTTTCCTTCGCTTCGGCAAAGGGGTATTCCATCGAAACATCCGGCACCATGGGAACATATAAATCATACATGTGCAGCGCATCCACCTTCAGAAGACGCTTGCGCAGGGACATATACCGATGGAGCAGGGGCAGGTGGGCATTGACGGTTTCCACTAGGTTGTCGTAGACGTGTTCGGGAATCCGATTATAGAACAGGGCGGAGGCCCGGGTGCTTTGAAATCCTCTGGCCCGGGCGAAAAACAATGCCTGCTTTGCGTTGGCGGAAAAGGTGGAAGCCAGCATATTGCGGTAACTGCCATACGTGGAAAACAAGGCCTGGAAAGCGGATTTGCGCACATCCCGATTGGGACTTTTCAAGAAGGAGATATACCGTACTTCTGTCAATTCGGTTTCCCTTCCCTTGTCATCGGAGATGATGGGGAATTTTAGATCCGCGTTGGTAAAGGCGCTGAAAATATCACTGGGGCTGCCAGCCATTTCCCCCGCGGCAGAAAGCAATTGCTCCATCTGGGCAGAAAGGACATGGGCCCGATTGCGCACGATTTCCGTCAATGTCCGGCGATAAGGGATAAGAACGTCTTCATCCAAATACCGCTGTAAGGTTTCTGCCGGAATGGAGAGAATTTCCGGTTCCAGGAAAGAAACCGCTTGGCTGAACTGGACAGACAGGCGAGTGGTGCGGTCTGAAAAATCCTGATACGTGCTGTTGGCCATATCTTCATGGAGCCGCTGATTGGCATAGACGATCAGCTTTTCACAGCGCTGTTCCAATTGGAACAGCGCATCCAGACAACTGGCAATTTACTGGGCGGATTGTGCCAGTGTATCAGCAAACCGGTCGGGCAGCAGAGGGATTTCTTTCTCTGCTGCCTGGTATTCTGCCAGGAAGGC
>JAFOJR010000059.1 GCA_017420125.1 Oscillospiraceae bacterium
AAAGCTCTTTAATTGACATAACTCCAGCACGTGAGGACCAAAAAAGTTGCGTCCACCATCTGCCCGCAAAGCCTGCACAGCAGATAAATCCGGTTCGTGTTCGTCAATTTGCTCCAGAGAAAGAAGCGGCAACGTATCAAAAAGAGCCTCTGGATTTTCCGTTTCAAGCCCTAAATAGGCGTCTACAACAATTGCCTGATGCCCCAGTTCCCGCAATGCCTTACAAACCAAAACACTGGAAGAAAATGATACATTTCGCTCAGCGGAAAAACCACCGGCTAATACTACGATTTTCATAACAGAAGGTTCCTTTCCGTAAAGGGAAACCAAACCCGTTTCTAACAGGTGCAGTTCCCAAAAACTCAAATCTTTTCAAATCTTAATGGTTAAGTATATCATATTTTTATGCAAAGCTCAACCGGAAGTTGCATTTGGCGCAAAATTTACAGCGCATCCTTTACATTACAACCTCTTGCATGCAACTGCTCAAGTCAGAAAGACCCCCCTGGTGTTTGCACCAAGGGGGTTGTTTCGTTTCCTGGTTCCTCTTTCAGATCCATGCTTCTGGCTTGCATTCGATGTTAGATGCCTCGCCCTCTTTGCGTGCGAATGTGTACGTCTCCGTGCAGAGCTCCGTTAAGCAGATTCAGGAACTTTTCCCGATCATCTGGCAAAGTACCTTTCAGCGGAAGATAATTTGAAGCGTGGTTGCTTGTAAAATGCACACCGGGGACGTTGATGCCCTCTACCAGCATTTTGGTTTCCAGCAAAGCCTCTTCTGCAGATATCATTTGGAATTTTCCTTCTTGAATATCCCGATACAGCTTTGTATTCGGTACAGGATTATACGTCATGGCAGAAATGTGCTGCGGCAGCATTTCGTTCAACATTTTAATCGTGTTGGGAATGCACTGTGTTTCACTTTCTCCGGCACCTGCCAGACCCAACAAAATAATGGTCCATAAGTCCATGCCGGATTCCACCAGCATTTTCCCTGCTTTCAACATCTGTTCGGCGTTAACGCCTTTGTTGATCGCTTTCAACAAAGCATCGTCTCCTGTTTCAACTCCCAGATATGCCCGGCCAAGCCCCGCCTCGCGCAGCGCTTTTAATTCTTCGGCAGTCTTATCCAGCGTGCCGTTGGGGCTGGCATAAATGGTCACTCGCTGAAGCATAGGAAAGTTTTCATACAGTTTATGAAGAATTTTGATCAGATCATCTGTAGGCATAGCAATGGCATCCCCGTCACAAATGAAAACCCGGGTCAACTCTCCATAATAAGCTTTTGCCATGTCAATATCTTCTAAAATTTCCTCTAAGGGACGTACTCTGTATTTCTTCCCTTTATACATGCCGCAAAAGGTGCAGGCGTTATGAGAACAGCCGATCGTTGCCTGAAGCAAATAGCTTCTCCATTCTCCTGGCGGTCTATAAATATCGCCTTCATACCGCATAATAATGTTCCTCCAAAATTTCTTGCACAGTTGTGCAGAATGTTTCCATTTCTTCTTCTGTTCCTACAGTCACACGCAAATAATTATCGATTCGCGGTTTGTTGAAATACCTTACCAGAATACCACGTGCCCGCAGGAAAGTAAACAATTCTTTTGCTGGGGCCTTTTCATGACTGATGAACAAAAAGTTTGCAGCAGAATCTGTCACTAAAAATCCCATATTTTTCAATTGTGCCGCTACTTTATCCCGTGTCAGTGCAACTTTTGCAACCACTGCCCGATTGTATGCATCATCTCGAATTGCTGCCTCGCCGCCGGCAAGGGCAAGACGATCCATCGTATACGAATTAAACGAATTTTTCACACAGTTCAGCGCCTCGATCAAGTTGGGGTCTCCTAAAGCATAACCAACGCGCAGTCCGGCAAGGGAATGGGATTTTGACATAGTTTTTACAACAACCAAATTTGGATATTGATTAATCAAATTCACTGCAGAATCTCCGCCGAAATCTACATACGCTTCATCCACCAGCACAACACCATTTGGATTTTCCGCCAAAATAGTGCGGATTTTACAAATTGGAATGGCTTTCCCTGTTGGTGCATTGGGATTTGCTAAAACAATTCCTTTATTATTCCCGCAAAAAGCATGTACCGGAATAGCAAAATGGTCGTCCAGCGGAATCGTTCGATAAGGGATATCAAAAAGATCACAATAAACCGGATAAAATGTGTATGTAATATCCGGGAAAATAATCGTTTCGCCCGGGCTGAAAAAAGCCTGGAAGCAGAACGCCAGAATCTCATCTGAACCGTTTCCCAAAAAGACTTGATCCAC
>JAFOJR010000060.1 GCA_017420125.1 Oscillospiraceae bacterium
AAATTCGATTGGAAAACAAAAAGATACCGGCAACAGATGCAAAAGAAAGTTGTAACCCCACATTTGCTGCGGAAAATGGATTGATCGCCAAAAGGAGAAACAATGCAAAAGATAAAGAAGTCGGCAAATCTGTTTCTCGATGGCAGATGGGTGCAAGTAACAATAAAATTTGCATGATCCCTGCACGAACAACAGAAGGGGAATTTCCGGTGGCTGCCATGAAAAACAGCAGAATTGGAATAGTGATCCAAATCTTTTTCTTTTGACTCCCAGGCAATAGAAGAACCATACCAACCAAAAAAGATAAATGCATACCGGAGACTGCAACAACATGAGATAAGCCTGCATGTGACAGAAGGGTTTGCATAGAATCCGAAAGATCGCTGCGATCTCCTGTTGTCAAGGCCTTTAAAAAGGCTGCATGCTCGTCTGGATACAAAGAAGAAAAAGCTTGTTTCAACGACTGTGCGGCAAGTGTAGGATAGTCAAACCATGCGGGTGAATGATGCGCAATCTGTTCGATTTCCCCGGCTTGATAAGCCAGCAAATAAATTCCTTTCGCAGTATAATAGGTATTATTCTCTTTTTCCGGTTGGTTCGAAACGGAAAATTTTGCTGTCAGCGAAATTTCATCGCCTAACTGCAGATCGGCATATTCTTTATCTGCATACAAGAGTGTTTGTGTGTGAACAGGAGTTGTTTCCGACTCTAAAGCAAGGTTCATCTTCACTCCATATGCAGTCCGTTCCGGAAAAGAGCGAACCGTGGCACGAATCGTCTCAATTTCTCCATCCAATTTTTTTGCAGGAGAAAGAAAAACGGCAGTATAACCTACATTCCAAAGAAATCCAATGCCGAGACCAATGGTGACTAAAAGAATCCTTAATCTTCTCTTTTTTCGAAGAAAAAGAATTATGAAGAAAGAGAGAAAACAAAACCCAGAAAGATAGAGAAGCCATTGATCAGGGATCAGATATTGGGCAAGAAAAATGGCAATAGAAAAAGAACTGCAAAAGGTACACAACTTTCTCATACTATCATCCCCGTTTCAAAACAGAAAAAGAGGCGGGATTCCACCCCGCCTCTTTTTTGCCAATTAACCCGGCGGCCAAGTCATGTCGCGGCCGGCAAGTACATGGAAATGCAAATGAAATACAGTTTGGCCCCCTTGCTCCCCAACATTGGATACTACACGAAAGCCGTCAGAAAAGCCCATTTCTCGAGCCAGCTTTCCAATTACCTGGAAAATATGGGAAACAATTGCCCCGTTTTCCTCTGTGATCGCCGCGGCAGACGGAATATGCTGCTTGGGCACTACTAAAAAATGCGTGGGTGCTTGCGGATCAATGTCATAAAAAGCATAGACCAACTCATCTTCATATATCTTTTTGGAGGGGATTTCTCCTGAAATGATTTTACAAAAAAGGCAGTCTGACATGGTTTTCTCCTCTCTGCATTAAACCTTTAGCTTTTCTGCTACAAATACTTTGGCTCCATCCAATGCTATTTCCAGCTTTTCCGGAGACTTACCGCCGCCCATGGCAGAATCGGGTTTCCCACCGCCAGAGCCATCGGCCAACTTGCTGATGGTCTTGATCAACTCGCCTGCCTTGATTCCCTGTGCAACCGCTTGTTTTCCACAAGCTGCCAAAAATGTAATTTTCCCTTCGTTTATTGCAGCTAAAACTGCAACAATGGAATCGTCCTTATCCCGCAAAAAGTCGCCCATATTGCGCAAACTTTCGCCATTGCCATCCACTTTCGCGCTTAACAGTCTCAGATTTCCAACTGGAACTGCGCCAGATAAAAGATGCTCTACCGTCTGAAGGCTTTCCTTTGCTCGCATTTGTTCTAATTCTCTACGCATCTCACGCAGCTCTGCCATGGCCTGCACAGCGCGCTCTTCCAGATGATCCGGTTTGGTTTTCAATGCTTCCGCCAAGTGAGCCATTCTTTCTTCCTGGGCCCGCATAATATCTAAAACTGCTTTGCCTACTCTTGCTTCAATACGACGTACTCCAGCAGCAACAGAAAATTCGTTTTGCACTCGGAACACTCCTACTTTTGCCGTATTGTCCAAGTGCGTACCACCGCAGAGTTCAATAGAATAATTGCCCATAGAAACAACACGGACAATATCGCCATATTTTTCTCCAAACAAAGCCATTGCACCACGTTTTTTGGCTTCTTCCTGACTCATTTCTTCTGTCTGGATTGCCAATCCGTCCAAAATTACACCGTTGACTTCTGCTTCAATTGCCTGAATCTCTTCTGGCGTAATAGCAGAGAAATGGGTAAAGTCAAACCGCAAGTGATCCGGTTCCACATAAGAGCCTGCCTGCTCAACATGGGTTCCAAGAACTGTGCGCAATGCTTTCTGGAGTAAATGCGTGGCACTATGCGCGCGAGCCGTTGCCTGACGGCGTGTGAGATCAATTTCTGCTTCCACCACATCGTCCACACACAGTTCTCCGCCATTGAGAACGCCCATGTGCATCCACTTCCCATCTCGGGATTTTTGGACATTCTTCACTTGTAAAACAGTGTGCTTTCCTTTAATGGTCCCAAAATCGGCAATCTGTCCGCCGCCTTCTGCGTAAAACGGTGTTTTATCTAAAATTACCACCACTTCTTCGCCATCAAAGGCAGATGCACGCAGCTCTCCATCAACAACAATGGCCAAAATTTTAGCAGTTTCCTTTTGACTGGTATAGCCAGTGAACTCTGTTTTGCTTTGCTTGTCCAGGCCTAAGTCCAGGCCTTCCCAACCAAAGTCGCCCAAAGCGGCCGTTGCAGCTCTTGCGCGGCTTCGTTGCGACTCCATCTCTATCTCAAAAGCTTCCCGATCAACAGTTAAACCCTTTTCTTCCAAAATTTCAATGGTTAAATCAATGGGGAAACCATATGTGTCGTATAATTTAAAGGCTTCACTTCCGGAAAGCGTTTTCACCTCTTTCTTCTCCATATCCTTCATAAGATCCAGCAAAATCTTTAATCCAGCGTCGATGGTTTGAGAGAAACGCTCCTCCTCCATGCGGATGATCCGAATAATATAATCTTTCTTTTCCTCCAATTCCGGATAAGCCGCTTTGCTTTCCTGAATTACGGTTTCACAAACCTCGTAAAGGAATGGACGCTCCACTCCAAGCAACCGCCCATGCCGAGCAGCACGGCGCAGTAAACGGCGCAAAACATACCCACGTCCTTCATTGGAAGGCAAAATTCCATCGCAGATCATCATGGTTGTGGAACGGATGTGATCGGTAATCACGCGCAAGGATACGTCCACTTTATCGCTCTGGCCATAAGTTGCGCCGGTAATTTGGGAGACGTGTTGCGTAATTCGCATTACTGTATCCACATCAAAAAGAGATTCTACACCCTGCATAATACAGGCAAGGCGCTCCAAACCCATACCAGTGTCAATATTTTTCTGCTTCAACTCGGTGTAATTATCATTGCCGTCGTTATTAAATTGCGTAAACACCAAGTTCCAGAATTCCACATAACGGTCGCAATCACATCCAACTTTGCAATCAGGCTTGCCGCAGCTGTACTGCTCTCCTCGGTCAAAGTAAATTTCAGAGCAAGGTCCACAGGGACCGGAGCCAATTTCCCAAAAATTGTCTTCTTTTCCAAGGCGGGAAACGTGCGAGGGATCAACTCCAACCTCTTTTGTCCAAATATCATATGCTTCGTCATCATCTAAATAGACTGTGACATAAAGCCGATCAACAGGAATTTCCAATTCTTTTGTGATAAATTCCCATGCCCACGCCGTAGCTTCACGTTTAAAATAGTCTCCGAAGGAAAAATTCCCCAGCATTTCAAAAAAAGTGCCGTG
>JAFOJR010000061.1 GCA_017420125.1 Oscillospiraceae bacterium
GCCGGAGCAGGACGAGAGAATGATGTCAGCTGAGGTCTGACGCAGCAGAGTAATTTGAGATAAATACCGGCTGCAGGAGAAAACCGCCACCACCTCGCCGTTTTCCGGATCGCTGACAGAGACCACTTTCATGGAAATGGTATCCGGCAGATCCCGGATGAAGCGGACGGAGGTTGTGCGGCCCGGCTGCAGCTTCTGGCCGTCTTCTTCCGACAAAAGAGCGATAAAATACCAGGCATTGTCGGTGATCAGCTTTCCAATCACGCCGCTGGCAGGTGTTTCCGGGGCCAGCTGGCGGAATGCGGACGGGGTGAGGGAGAGAATCGATTCCTCTGTCAGCACAGTTTCATATCCATCCACCAGACTGGAATATAAACCCGATTCCGGGGCAGAAACCGTGTTGATCTTTTGCGCGGTGCTGGACTCCAGCTGGCGGATTTGTTCGGCGAGATTGTCCACAAGGGCGGAAATTTCCACATTCTGATCGGCGGTATATTCTCTTTGGAACACCAGATTTTTCAGCGAGAAAGAGGCGGAAGACAGCTGGGCAAGAGATTGGTCTGCAACAGATTGGTGCAGAGAAACAATGGATGCTACAATTTCGGTGTCCAGGCGGGCTTTATCCAAAGCATCTTCCGCAGAGGAAGCCGTGTTTTGCAATTGCTCCAGCTGAGCATTCAACGTGTTCAGTTTTTGATGCTGCTCCAGCGTTTCCCGGTTGGAATACATTGTGGCAATGGTCTGATCTTTCCCCACCCGTTCTCCCTCACGGGGAGAAACTTCAACCAGGCCGGAGGCGGTGGGCAAAACCGTTTCCGTGCGTGCCAGATATCCTTTTGCCGTAACCAGTTCTTCCACCTGAAAAACATAAGTAGGTTCTGTTTGATAAGGGGAAGAAAGGGAGCGGATGGCATAAACGGCCAAATAGACGATGGTCCCCAAAAAGAGAATTGCCATGATTACTTTTGTTGCCAGAGTTCCTTGTTTCATATGATTTCTCCTGTGACAGAAGAAGTCAGCAGACGGAAGGCTCTGCCAGTGCAAGGGGCTCCTTCTGCTTTTCTGCCAGTAAAATGGGGTGTTGCGGGACGATGGTGGAAATTGCGTGTTTATAAATCAACTGTTGTTTCCCCTCGCTCATCAAAACGATGACAAACGGATCAAACCCGGAGATTTGGCCCCGAAGCTGAAATCCATTTACCAGAAAAACCGTAACGGGCAGACGTGCCTGCCGTGCGCGGGCGAGAAACGAATCCTGTAAATTTTGCAGTTTTGCCATGAAAACCCACTCCTTCAAAAATCAATGCGGCAGCCGAGGGCCTGTCCGCGGGAATGGTGGCATACGCCATTCCTGGTTTCATAGTAAACCAGATGCTTTCATGGAATGTGTCGAAATATGCAGTGCCTGTTCAAAATCCGGCTGTGCTCCCCATAAAATCCAATTCAAATCCGTTTTTCGCCGCAGCCAGGTGATCTGCCGTTTGGCATATTGACGGGAACGGAGTTTGATTTCCGAAACAGCATCCGCCAGCGGCATTTCTCCGGCAATGGCCGCACAGAGTTCTTTGTAGCCAATGGCCTGCATGGATGTTGCGCGGGGAGAAAGCCCTCGGGACAGAAGCCCCTGTACTTCCTCCACCAGGCCGGAAGAAATCATCTCGTCAACCCGCTGATTGATGCGGGCGTATAAATCTTCCCGTGCGGCAAAGGAAAGCGCCAGCTGACACGCGGCATAACGCGGCGGGACGCGGCGGGAGGCCTCGTGATGGACGGAAAGGGGAATACCGGTGACGGAATATACTTCCAGCGCACGGACAATCCGTTTGACGTCGTTGGGGTGCAGCCGGGCGGCAGACTCTGGGTCAACTTTTGCCAGGTCGGAAAGCAGGGCTTCCCCGCCTTCGGCAGCGGCCCGCCGCTCCAGGTCGGCTCGCAGAGCCGGATCCTCCGCCCGTGCGGCGAAGGAACGTCCCGCCAAAAGCGCGTCCAGATAGAGCCCGGTTCCCCCAACCAGAACGGGCAGTTTGTTCCGGGACAAAATGTCGTCCACACAGGCGCTGGCCTGCTCCACATAGCGGGCGACAGAATAATCTTCAGACGGATCGGCCACGTCGATCATATGATGGGGAACGCCATCCATTTCCTGAAGTGTTGGCTTGGCAGTGCCAATGTCCATTTGGCGGTAGACCTGCATCGAGTCCACGGAGACGACTTCTCCGCCGTAGGCCCTGGCCAAAGAAACGCCCAAACGTGTTTTCCCTGTAGCGGTAGGCCCTGTAATGACCAAAACATCAGCAGACAAGACATTCACCTCCATTGGTTCGCGGCGGACGGACGCTGAAGCACATTTGCCGCAAGGCAGCCCGGCGAAATTATCCCGTTGCGCCGCTCAGACGTGCGCGATGGCAAGGGGTATAAGTCAACACGCCATTTACCCGGCGGGATTCCATCAGGGCGATGGAGGCAACCGGCAGATCCGGAACTGCATGCCGGATTGACGGTGGGGAAACACCGGGTGGAAAGACGATATTCCGGCCCAGCGTCAAATGCGGCCGGAAGGGTTTTTTATCATAGGGAAGTCCGGCCCGGTCCAACGCCCGGGTCAGCTGTCTCTGCAGCTGCAGCAGCCACGGAGAGGCAGCCGCCTGCACATAATATAAATCGCCGTCCCGGCGGCGGAAACGATCCAGCGCAGCAAAAGAGAGCACGGCAGGCAAAGGAAGGCCCGTGGCGGCTTCTGCCATGCAGGTTTCAATTTTTGGCAGAGAAGAGCGGGGGAGCTCCCCCAAAAAGGCCAGCGTCAGATGCAGATTTTCCGGCCGGGAAAACCGCCCTTTTGCCCCGCAGGCGATCAGGTCTTCCTGCACTGCTTCCAATGCTTTGCGGACGGGTTCATTCAACAGAATCGCAAGAAATAATCGCATCGTCTTTTTCCTGATAGATGTGTGCCGGGGCAGGGACAAACGGGTTTGCCGCTGCCCCGGGCAAACGTGAAATTAATAAGCGGTTTTTTCTGTCAGATATGCCTTCAAGCTGTCGATGGGAATCCGTTCCTGCTCCATGGTGTCCCGGTTTCGGACAGTGACACAGTGGTCGGCCGGGGTGTTTTCATCGCCCACGGTTTGGAAGTCTATGGTAATGCAGTATGGCGTGCCGATTTCATCCTGGCGGCGATACCGCTTGCCGATGGAGCCGGTATCGTCAAAGTCTACCATAAAGTCTTTCGACAGCGTGGTATAGATTTCCTCTGCAGCAGGCGAAAGCTTCTTGGACAGCGGCAGAACCGCAGCCTTGAAAGGCGCCAGTGCCGGATGGAAGTGCATTACCACACGGATATCATCGTTGCCCTTTTTATCCTGGCCCACCACTTCTTCGTCATATGCTTCCAGCAGGAAAGCCAAAGTGACGCGGTCGGCGCCCAGAGAGGGCTCGATGACATAAGGGATGTAGTGTTCGTTTTTCTCCTGATCAAAATATGTCATATCTTTGCCGGAGGTGTTTTGATGCTGTGTCAAATCGAAATTGGTGCGGGAAGCAACGCCCCACAATTCGCCCCAGCCGAAGGGGAACAAATATTCAAAGTCGGTGGTGGCGTTGGAATAGTGGGACAGTTCTTCCGGATCATGATCCCGCAGGCGGAGATTTTCGTCTTTCATCTCCAGAGACAGCAGCCAGTTGCGGCAGAAATCCTTCCAATATTGGAACCACTCCAGCTCTGTGCCCGGCTGGCAGAAAAATTCCAGCTCCATCTGTTCAAATTCCCGGGTACGGAAGGTGAAGTTGCCCGGGGTGATCTCATTGCGGAAGGATTTTCCAATTTGACAAACGCCGAACGGCAGTTTTTTTCGGGTGGTGCGCTGTACGTTCTGGAAATTGACGAAGATGCCCTGTGCCGTTTCCGGACGGAGATAGACGGTGTTTTTGGCGTCTTCCGTAACGCCCTGAAACGTTTTAAACATCAGGTTGAACTGACGGATATCCGTCCAATTCTGTTTGCCGCAGGACGGACAGCAGATCTGGTGTTCCGCGACAAAGTCTTTCATTTCGCTCTGGCTCATGGCATCCACGCTGGTGTTTAAAGCAAAGTTGTGGTCATGGCACCATTCTTCAATGATCTTGTCGGCGCGAAACCGCTCTTTACACTCCTTGCAGTCCATCAGAGGATCGGAAAAACCACCCACATGGCCGGAGGCTACCCAGGTTTGGGGGTTCATTAAAATGGCGGCGTCCAGGCCTACATTATAAGGTGTTTCCTGTACGAACTTTTTCCACCATGCCTTTTTGATGTTGTTTTTCAGCTCTACGCCCAAAGGGCCGTAATCCCAAGTGTTAGCCAGCCCGCCGTAGATTTCAGATCCTGCAAAAATAAAGCCGCGGCCTTTGCACAACGCAACGATTTTTTCCATGGTTTTTTCTTGATTGGATAGCATAATTCTTCCGCTCCTCTGTTGTATAATTTTCCATTTCAACGGGGAAAAGGTGTCTTAACCATCTATTATATACTGGAATTGCGCCTTGTCAACCGCTCAGACGACGGGCTTTCCAATACTTTTCCCGCACAAAATTGATCACGTTGCCCAAAATGATGACCTGTCCGCAAAGATAGAGCCAGACCATCAGGATGATGATGGCGGCCAGGCTCCCGTACACCAGCTGATATCGGGAAGACAGCTCGATGAACCAGGAGAAGATGATACTGAGACCAACCAGCACAACGGAGGCGAACAGTGTGCCCCAGATCACCGGCGGGCGGCGATGCTTTTTTTTGCGGCGTACCGGGATGCGATAATAAAGAAACAGGGCGATGAAAAAAAGGGCGAACAAAAGCAGAAACCGAAACCAGTACCAGATGGAAAGAATTCCAATCGACAAGGACAGATCATTGATTAAAAAAGAGGTGAACCATTCGCCGGTCAGGAGAAGCGCGACGCTGACATGCAGGAAGACCAGCAAAAAAATAGGCGCCAGAAAGCTGAGAATGAAATGCCGGAGGCCGGAGAAAAGAGGCTTTCCATAAAGATCGCCCATAATGCGCAAAAGACTGCGAAACGCTGCCGAAGAAGAGGTAAACAGCAAAATGAGCCCGCCGATCAGCAGCGCAGTGGACTGATTGCCGGAGATATACTGGAAATAATCCGTCAAAACCGAGAGACTGCTTTTGGGAATCACATTGGAAATGATCGCCCAAAAAGGCGCTTCGTTTACATGCAGCAGGTCGGCCAGAGCATGGGCGCAGATCAAAAGCGGAAAGAACGTCAGCGTAGAGAAAAAGGCCAGTTCTGCGGCAGATCGGGAAACGCGTTTTTCAAAATAGAGGGAAACCGTGTCTGCGAGGAAGGAAAGAGCGGGGGATTTCAATGTAAATCTACCTCCTGATTCCACAGCGGGCAGGCGGCGCCGTCCGCTTTCACAATAGGGATACAGACTGGTTATTGCGCTTCGTGGGCAAGACTTGCAATAAACTGGCGGGCAGTGCGCGGGGTTCTGCCGGGGTGATACAGCTCCCACTGCAGCGCCAGGCGGTGGAGGGTTTCCCGATCCATGACAAGATGCGCCTGATTTGCCAGCTGTTCTACCAGAATTAAGTAATCTGCCTGGTTCAGTCCCAGATAGGGAATGCGCAGGCCAAACCGCTCTGTGAGAGCCGCTTTCTCCTGGATGGATTCTTCCGGATCCAGCTCGTCGCTTTTGCTTCGTTCGCTGAAAAATTCCCGCATCAGATGCCGCCGGTTGGAGGTGGCATAAATGGCAGTGTTCACCGGGCGGGGTTCAATTCCGCCCTCCAGAATGGTTTTTAATACAGAAGGGGTTTTGTCGCCGTTTTCAAAGGTCAGATCGTCCAGGAACAAAATGAATTTTTGTTTCCGGCCGGCCAATTGACGCATTAAAACCGGCAATGTGCCAAGCTGTTCCTTCTGAACTTCAATGAGCCGCAAAGATGCAAAGTCAGGAACGGCCAGCAGAGATTTTACCG
Organism: Oscillospiraceae bacterium; assembly: GCA_017420125.1. Taxonomy (GTDB): domain Bacteria; phylum Bacillota; class Clostridia; order Oscillospirales; family Oscillospiraceae; genus RGIG529. The sequence continues at coordinate 5,975 of JAFOJR010000061.1, forward strand.
TAGCGGATTTTCCCGTGCCGGCTTCGCCGTACAGCAGAACGTTGTTTACGGCATGACCGGCCAGCAGTGCCCGGGTGTTTTCCTCCACCTGGTCCCGCTGGAGGCGGTAGCCGAACAGTTCCGTTTCCCCAGGCATATCGGGATGGGGGACGGGCGTAAGCTGCTGATTTTCCCAAACGAAAGCGCGGTAGCGTGCCAGAATGCCGCTGCCGTTTTCCCGATAAAACGCCGAAAGCCCTTCGAAATCAAACGGGACGGCGGTGCGCCATTCCGGCAGAGCGGAAGCCGCAGCAAGCCATTCTGCCGACAGGTGGGATTCTATTTGCGTTTTCAGAGATTCGCAGGTCAAAGCAGCCAGCCGCGAGAAGGTTTGGATGTCCTGACGGGCAGCAGCCTGCAGAGCCGGTGTCTCCTGCAAAGTGCCGGCCGCTTCTCCAAATGGGGATTCTACATATCGAAGCTGGTCGAACAGCCATTCCCCCAAAGAGTCATATCCTTCTTCACAGAGCGCGTAAAACGTGTCTGCATAGGCGCTGCACAGTGCGTCCGGTGCAGGAGATGATGTGTCCAGCAAAGTCAGAAGACGATGCAGATGGGCAAGGGGCGGCAAAGATAAAAGGTCCCGATAGGCGGCGAGACAAGAGAGGGAAACGGAGAGAGAAGATTCCATAAAACAGACTCCATTCTATCAATGATTTTATTTTTGTTAATGTTTGTTCATGCGAATGTTTGTTCGTGATCGGTTAAATGTTTGTTCGTGGTTATATGTGATATCAAAAGAAAATTGATACAGAAACAGAAAACGGGGGTCAGCCGCATTTGCTGTAACCGCAGCTGCGGCAGCAGACACAGTTTCCTTCGTGCTCCAGCGGACTGCCGCACTCCGGGCAGCAATGAGACGCGGCGGCGCCTTCCCGGGCGGCGGCAGAGGCGTTGGAAGCGGCAGGGGCCGCCAGCGGCTCCAAAGGCGGGAGAGCAGAGAGCTGTCCCAGACCGGAAGCGGA
>JAFOJR010000062.1 GCA_017420125.1 Oscillospiraceae bacterium
AAGAGTGTATATTCGTACTTTTGGTCATTTCGACTTCTATGTAGATGATATTGTAGTTGTTTTTCCCAACAGCCGTTCCAAAGAGCTTTTGGCAATGATGGTAGACCGGCGAGGTGGAATTGTTACAACAGAAGAGATGATGGAAATCTTTTGGCCGGAGGAACCGCCCAGCGAGCAGCATAAAGTGATTTGCCGTAAAGCGGCATCGCAACTTTATAAAACACTGCAGTTGTTTGGAGTAGAAGGAATTTTAATTTTAGGCCGCAATCAAAGGGCAATTGCGGTGACGGCTGTGGAATGTGATTATTTTCAATATTTAAAAGGAGATTCCCTGGCGCTGCAGGAATATCATGGGGAATACATGATGGAATACAGTTGGGCAGAGGAAACCAACGGGAGACTGTATCATTTGACACAGAGTCGAAATGTGGAATATTAAATTTTTAAAAGGATTAAGGGAGAGAAGTATTATGAAAAAAATGACATCCAGGGTTTTGACATTTCTAATGGTTGGTCTGATGATGAGTTGCATTTTTCTGCTTTCCGGATGCAGCAGAGCGGAAACGGCTTCAACGGAGACACAGGAAGTACAATCAACGGCATCTGAGACGGCGGAAGCAAAAACACCGGATACGGTAGACCTGAACGGGCAAACTTTGATGGTCTACTGCGGTGCCGGTATGCAAAAGCCATTTCAGGAGATTGCAGATGCTTTCCAAGCAGATACAGGCTGTGAAATGAATGTCACATTTGCCAACGCTGCTCAGATCCAGGCCCAAATTTCCGAAGCGCAGCAAGGTGCTTTTTTTATTGCAGGCTCAGAGGAAGAAGTTAAGCCAGTAAGCGATTATGTGCTGGACAGTGAAAAACTGGTAAAGCATATTCCAGTTCTTGCAGTGGCATCTGGCAATCCGAAGGAAATTACCGGTATTGCAGATTTGGGGAACAAAGAAATTGTTACGGTTATTGGCGATCCAGAAGCCACACCAATTGGAAAGATTGCGATGAAAGCTTTTGAAGATTTTGGCGTAAAGGATACGGTAAATCTGGCGGCGACCACCACCACAGCGCCACAGCTTGCCACCGTGATTGCCTTGGGCGAAGCGGATGCTGCGATTATCTGGAAAGAAAACTGTGATGCAGACGGTGTGGAGATCTGTGAAACAGAAGACATGGATCCGTATATTAAAACGATCCCTGCAGCCCGACTGCGCTTTGACGGAGAGTCAGAGGCAGCTGCCGCATTTAGTAATTTCCTGAAAGAAAGTAAGGCAGAGGCTATCTGGGAGAAATACGGATATGAGTTAGTCAAATAAGATGAAGAGAAGCGGCAGAAATCTATTTCTGATCATTTGCTTTATTCTGACCGTTTGTTCGTTGGTTTTTGTTGGCGGGAATATCATAACGATTGCATTCCGGGGGATTGAAAGTCTCCCGAAATGTATTCAATCAGCAAATACGCAATTTGCGATACGGTTAAGCATGAAAACTGCGCTCATTTCTACACTTTGCTGTTTCCTTCTGGCTGTGCCAACGGCATATACGCTGACACATCTTCCAGCGCGCGTGAGCGGTCCAATGGAGCTTCTTTTGGAGCTGACCATGTCACTTCCCAACATTGTGCTTGGACTTAGTATGCTGATTCTGTTTTCAACCGTTTTAGGCGATGGACTGAAGGACTTAGGAATATCGGTGATCTTTCACCAAAACGGGATTATTCT
>JAFOJR010000063.1 GCA_017420125.1 Oscillospiraceae bacterium
CGATCAGCAATTGTTTGGCAGCCAATGATCTAACAGAGATCTGCGGCATTTTGAACGGCACCACCAACTATATTTTAACCCGGATGATTCGAGCAGGTCTTTCTTTCGAAGATGCGCTGCAGGAGGCGCAGGAAAAAGGCTATGCAGAGCGGGATCCGTCTGCTGATGTGGAAGGATATGATGCCTGCCGGAAAATCTGTATTTTGGCCTCTCTTGCCTTTGGGAGGCACATTTATCCCTCTCAAGCAGACACGGAGGGCATCACCAAGATTGCGCTGGAGGATGTTCAATATGCCGAAAGCGGCGGAAAGAAAATTAAACTGCTGGGGCGGGCCGTTCGCCGGGCGGACGGCAAAGTCTGTGCTTATGTGGCACCGCATCTTTTGGACCAGGTTAGTCCGCTTGCCAATGTGGAAGACGTCTTTAACGGTATTATGGTTAAGGGAGATTCCATTGGTGATGTAATGTTTTATGGCCGGGGAGCGGGCAAACTGCCCACCGCCAGCGCCGTAGTGGCTGACGTGATGGATGCCGCCCGTCACATGGAAAGCAAAAAATATGTCAACTGGGCGCCTGGCGGTGCGGATGCTGCCGTCTCTTCCGAAGATGTGGAAACCGGCTGGTATCTTCGCGCTAATGCCTCTAAGGAGCAGGCAGAACAGGCCTTTGGAGAAATCCAAATGCTCCATCGAAATGGTGCGCCGGCGGGCGAAATCGCGTTTCTCGTCCAGCCGATGGTGCGGGCTGAGGTGGAGACCAAGGCGGCGGGGCTGGGCGTGCAAAGCCTGATTCGCGTATTGGATTAAATTTGCAATGTCCGGCGGGCAGCCGAAGGGGACATTTTCCAAGCAGTGTCATAAAATAAAAGAAGCAAAGCACATGCCGCTTGGCGGTATGAAGGGGGTAAACAAAAAAGATGGGACTTGTGGTACAGAAATTTGGCGGAAGTTCTGTGGCAAACACGGAGCGAATCCGGAATGTGGCGAGCATCATTGCCGACACATACAAGGCGGGAAACAATGTGGTGGTTGTTTTGTCTGCGCAAGGCGATACAACAGATGATCTGATTGCAAAAGCGCAGGAAATCAATCCCCACGCCTCCAAACGAGAGATGGATATGCTTCTCTCTACGGGGGAACAAATTTCGGTTTCTCTGTGTGCCATGGCGTTGGAGGGAATGGGCTTTCCCGTGGTGTCTCTCACCGGATGGCAGGCCGGCATACGAACCAATTCCGCTTATGGAAGTGCCCGGATCAAACGGGTGGTCAGCGAACGAATTCTGGCGGAGCTGGATCGGCGCAGTATTGTCATCGTAACAGGGTTCCAAGGCATCAACAAATATGATGACATTACCACTTTGGGCCGGGGCGGTTCTGATACGTCCGCTGTGGCGCTGGCGGCAGCGCTCCATGCCGACCTATGTCAGATTTACACGGATGTGGACGGCGTATATACTGCAGACCCGCGGATTGTGCCAGACGCACGAAAACTGGAAGAAATCACCTATGATGAGATGTTGGAACTGGCATCTCTCGGCGCACAAGTGCTGCATAATCGCTCCGTGGAGCTTGCAAAGCAGTACAATGTGAACTTGGAAGTAGTTTCCAGTTTTACCAGACAACCCGGTACAAAAGTGAAGGAGGTAGTAAAGACTGTGGAAAAATTACATGTGAGCGGTGTAGCAAAGGATACAAAAATTGCACGGATTGCCTTGGTTGGGCTTTTGGATCAACCTGGTATTGCATATAAAGTATTTTCCCTTTTGGCCAAAAAGGGCATTAATGTCGATATTATTTTACAATCTATCGGCAGAGATGAGACGAAGGATATTAGCTTCACCATCTCCAAAAGCGACTTAGAAACAGCAAGAACAGCGTTGGAAGAGGCACAGGAGAGCTTGGGCTATGACCATATGACTATCAGTGACAGTGTGGCGAAAGTCAGCATTGTAGGCGCCGGCATGGCAAACAACCCAGGTGTGGCAGCCACTATGTTTGAGGCGCTGTATAACGGCAGCATCAATATTCATATGATTTCCACCAGTGAGATCAAGGTTTCCGTTTTGGTGGATGTGGCAGATGCAGATCGGGCTGTACAGGTAGTACATGAGAAATTCTTTTCTGAGTTCGGCAGATGAGAATAGATAAGGAGAGGGCGGTTCCAACAGGAACCGCCCTCTCCTTATATCGGGGTCAAAACCGTAGTCATTATAACACTTTTGATAAAAAATCTTTTGTCCGCTGGTTTTGCGGCGCGTCAAAGAACTGGGCCGGGGCCGCTTCTTCCACAATACGCCCTTCGTCCATAAAGACAATACGAGTTCCCACTTCGCGGGCAAAGCCCATTTCATGAGTTACCACTGCCATGGTCATGCCCTCCAGAGCCAGTTCCCGCATAACCTCCAGAACTTCGCCCACCATTTCCGGGTCCAACGCAGAGGTAGGCTCGTCAAACAGCATCACATCCGGATTCATACACAGGGCGCGTACGATGGCAATTCGCTGTTTTTGCCCGCCGGACAGCTGGGAAGGATAGGCGCTTGCCCGGTCGGAAAGTCCCACGCGGCGCAGAAGATTCATGGCGTTTTCTTCTGCTTCTGCCTTGGACTGCTTCAGCAGGTGAATGGGCGCCAGGGTCAAATTTTTCAATACGGTCATATGGGGGAACAGGTGAAATTGCTGGAACACCATTCCCATCTTCTGGCGGTATGAGTTAATATTTGCCTTGGGTGCGGTAATATCGCTCCCCTCAAAGAAAATCTTTCCGCCGGTTGGCATCTCCAGCAGATTCAGGCAACGGAGAAAAGTGGATTTTCCACTGCCGGAAGGACCGATGATGACCAGGACATCCCCTTTTTGGATTTCCAAGTCAATGCCCCGCAGAGCTTGCAGGCTGCCAAAGGATTTTTCCAGGTTTTCCACTTTAATCAATGTTTCATTAGTGATCACTGCTCCGCAGCCTCCTTTCCAGCGTCGTGACGAGTTTCGACAAAATCATGACCATGATCAGATAGATCAGCGCTACGGCAATCAGCGGCATAAAAGCGTCGAAGGTACGGCCACGGATGATGTCGCCGCCTTTGGTCAGATCCTGCAGGGCAATATAGCCGCAGATGGAAGTTTCTTTCAGCAAAACAATAAATTCATTTCCCAAAGCAGGAATTACGTTTTTGACAGCCTGAGGCAAGATAATATGCCGCATGGTCTGGACATAATTAAACCCCAAACTGCGTCCGGCCTCCATTTGTCCCTTGTCGATAGACATAATGCCAGAACGAACGATTTCGGCTACATATGCGCCGGAATTGATACCGAAGGCAATGATGGCGACAAGAGATTTATCAATTTTGACAGAAGCGAAAATGACAAAATACATAATCAAAAGCTGAACTACCACCGGGGTGCCGCGGATCACAGTGA
>JAFOJR010000064.1 GCA_017420125.1 Oscillospiraceae bacterium
GATTTTTCTGGCTGCATACAGGCAGTTGCCGGTCGCGGTAAAATAACAAATCGTCATAGTAAGTCCTCCAGGATCAAGATTGACTGTGAACCCGTCTGTTCTGATCCGGCAAAGAAAACTCCGGTGCTGGCACGGGTTCCGATCTCCAACATTCCAAATTCTTCCTTTAATACTCCGCTGTTGCTGTCTCGTCTTTTTATGCACCCTGTCCCATTCCCGCAAGTGCACGGTTCAACAGATCCGGAGCAACACCATGTCCTCTTCCGGAAGGGGGATGCAGCCTTTCATAACGTCCGGAATCATCATGGCTTTTTCTTTCAAGGCCTCGCTTTCCCCGGGAAGTGTCAGAAACAGCTTTGCCAATATACCTTGTATTATGTCATGCGGAAAATCAATTTTCAATATTTCTACGCAAATTGCTCGGTTTATAACCGCGAGGTGCAAGAAATTAGCCGCATCTCAAAGCAAATCATGCCTGACGCGATCTGCAGCATCTTCTGCAGCATATTTGATTTTATCCTTCGTGTACTCGGACAGTGCGACCTGTCATCGTCCATTCGGTTCTCAAACTGCAGCCCTTGCGAAACCTAATTGATTCCGCAAAGGCTGCATGATACAGAAAAACCCTGAAAACCATTGAGTTTCCAGGGTTTTTGTTGTGCTGTAAGTGTTGACCAGCGCTTGCTGAATTCCAATTATCTCTTGGAGAACTGCGGTGCGCGACGGGCAGCTTTGAGGCCGTACTTTTTCCGTTCCTTCATACGCGGATCGCGGGTCAGGAAACCGGATTTTTTCAAAATGGGACGATAAGATTCGTCCACCAGCAACAGTGCACGGGAGATGCCGTGGCGCAGTGCGCCGGCCTGACCGGTAACACCGCCGCCGGAAACGGTTGCAACAATGTCCACTTTGCCGATGGTTTCGGTTGCAACCAGGGGCTGACGGGTGATCAGCTTCAGTGTGTCCAGACCGAAATAATCATCGATATCGCGGCCGTTAATGGTGATGGCGCCAGTTCCGCCCGGGAAAAGATGTACTCTGGCAACAGAAGACTTTCTTCTGCCGGTTCCATACAGATAAGGTTTTTTGCTCTTATACATTGACTTTTCCCTCCCTTATTGTGCGGTCCAGGGTTCGGGCTTCTGTGCTGCATGCGGATGTTCGCTGCCGCGGAAGACCTTCAACCGAACCTGGGCTCTGCTGCTGATGCTGTTGCGCGGCATCATGCCGCGGACGGCCAGCTTCATGGCCAGTTCAGGCTTGTCCTGCATCAAAAGACGATATTTTACTTCTTTCAGTCCGCCGGGATAGCCGGAATGGGTGCGATAAAACTTCTGTTCCAGTTTTTTCCCTGTGAGGACGGCTTTTTCAGCATTCAAAACGATGACAAAATCACCACAGTCAACATGCGGTGTATAATCCGGTTTATGTTTGCCGCGCAGCAAAACAGCGGCAGTTGCAGCAGTTTTGCCCAAGGGCTTTCCAGCCGCATCCAGGATATACCATTTCCGGGTAACGGTATTCCGATTTGCCATAAATGTGGACATTGTTTCCCCTCCAAATGATCTATTTTGCAAAATTTCCTTTACAGATGAAAAGGTTCACGGTAAAATACCGTTGTTTCAACGGTTTCGGCCTTTTGCCGTCATTTCACCACAAAACATATACAGTTATATCACAACGGATTTTCCCTGTCAATAACCATTTTTTGAATTTTTTATTTTTGATTTTCTTTTCTTTAAAATGCTCTGTTTTTCTCTTGTTTTCTCTCAAAATCTCAATTTCATTTTTCTTTTTATTCTATTTCAAATGGAGGACGCAACATGCAATACATTTCCGGCTTGGTCCGCCGCTGTTTGGAAGATTATGATATGATCGCCCCGAACGACCATATTGTGGTGGGACTTTCCGGCGGAAAGGATTCTTTGGTCTTGCTGACCGCCCTTTCTGCCCTGCGGACTTATTATCCGGTTCCGTATACACTGGAGGCATTGACGTTGGATATGGGGGTTCCCGGTATGGATTTTTCTCCCCTGACAGACTATTGTCAATCCATCAATGTGCCTTATACCATCCTTCCCACACAGCTGTATCAAATCATTTTTGAAGTGCGGCAGGAAAAAAATCCCTGTTCTTTATGCGCCAAACTGCGCCGGGGTGCTTTGAACCGGGCGCTGACGGAGCGCGGCGCTCGCAAAATCGCTTTGGGACATCATTATGATGACGCCGTGGAAACCTTTTTGCTCTCATTGCTGTTTGAAGGACGAATTCACTGTTTCCAGCCGGTAACCTATCTGGACCGGATGGAAGTTACCCAAATTCGCCCTTTGCTTTACGCAGGTGAATCGCTGGTGAAGGCCACTGCAGCCCGCCTGCAGCTTCCCGTGATTCACAATCCCTGTCCGGCCAACGGCTTTACAAAACGGCAGGAAATCAAAGATTTAATCGCCCGTCTGGAAACAGATGCACCCGGCACAAAACAACGGCTTTTCGGCGCTATGCAGCGGTTTCCCCTGCCTGGCTGGAAACCGCTGCAGCTGCGCCGCCGCCCTCTGCCGGAAACAGAGCATCCTTCCACCTGATGTCTCTGTGCTCTGCCGCAAAAGGCTCATTGGAGAAACGCCCAGCGAACCATCAAAAGCAGACCAAATCCCGGTGCACCCAGCAGCGCCATCACAAACGCATTTAAAAAATTCACCCCCAGTGTAACGCCAATGGCGCTTCCGACGCTGGAAAACAGGGCTAAAATCCCCAGGCTCGCTGCCATCCGCAGCAAAAAATGCAGCAGCTTCCGAAGTGCACGATGAAAGAAAATCAATCCACACAAAACGCCAACGCCAAGCAGCACATACGGAAGAACGCCCAACTGTTCCATATTCACCTCTTTTTTATGTAGGGACGTCTGTTCAGATGTCCCTTTTCTGTTCCAATGCTTTAATCCGGCGCAGCAAATACGTATGTCTGGCCGAAATAGACTGGATTTCGAAAATGCAGGCTTCAATTAAATCCGGATCTGTCAATGCGTCAAATCGGATATGCGCCTGCCGCAGCGCCAAACTCGTCTTCTTCAGCTCATCGCGCAGCACGTTCCATTCATCCGGTTCTGGCTGTAAAAATGAACTCCATGCAGAGGAACCTTCTTCCTGCTCCATTGTTATCCCCGCTTTCTTCTATCATATTGGATATCTTTTGTAATTATACGTCTGTTTATACAAACGTCCCGGAACAACAATCTGAAGCATACGCCGCTGCATAAAACGGCACAGCCAAACACTTGGCTGTGCCGTTTTATTTTCTCTTCATTCATCATTTATCATCTGTCATCGGGAAAACGCTTCTTTTTCCACTATGTCACCCGGTAAATAGCAAATCAGCGCATAAGAACTGTCCGGATCAAGCTCGACTCCCGTTGTGCAATAGAAATAAGGAATATTCTCTTCCTCCAGCGTATACAGGAGTTCCGAAAGATCTTCCCGTTTTATGGGCCGGGTTTCCCCTTGCTCGGCAACTGTTACCACAGCGAAATAGGAATCGCCCTGTGCGCCGCTTTCTCCGTCTGTTTCATTCGTTTCCTGAATGGCGGCACCTTCCGGTTCCTGATCCGTCCCGCTCCCCAGCAAGCCCGCCGCTTGAAGTGCAATCTCCTCCCGGTCCAAAAGCATTTCAGAATCAATTGAATCTCTTTCTGTCTGCCTATTGTCCGCGTCTTTTTTCTGACCGTCGCTGGCAACAGAAGGAACTTTTCCGCCGTCACTTACAACCCTCTGGCCGACGTCCGTCTCCTCTGCGTTCTGCACTGCCCCTTCTGTCCGGGCGTCAGACGGTTCGCCCCATGTCTGCAGTGCGGTACTTTCCGCTTGCCGCTCTTGCGTTGCTGCGCTTAAAACCGGCTCTCTTGTGTTGTATTTCACAGTTTGCCATGCAATTGTTCCCAAAAGGGCAGCGCAGATTACAGCGGCAGTTGAAAAACCAATGCGTCGTATTTGTTTTTTCCGGCGCGGCGGGTTTTGGAGCTGAATTTTTCGAAGCACCGTTGTGGAGAAGGACGCCGGGGGAGAAACCTCCAGCAAGTGGAATTGATGTGATAAATCTATCAGTTCCTCCAGCAGGAGACGGCAGGAAGCACACTGTTCCACGTGAGCCAGCAACGCTTCCTCTTCTTCGCTGCACAGCATTCCATCTAAATATTGACTGATTTGTTCTTGATAATCGGAACAGTCCTTCACACCGATCCCCCCTTCCTTTTCGTTTGATTGGACGAAGGCGTCCCGAAAAAGTTCCCGTCTGCCCGCAAAATATCCCGCAAACTGCACCTGGCACGCGCCAGTCTCGATTTTACCGTTCCTGGTGCCAGTTTCAGCACTGCGCCGATCTCCTCATAGGAAAGTCCTCCCACTTCCCGCAGCAGCAGGATCCGTCGATGTTCTTCCGATAATTTCTCTATTCCTTTTTCCAAAGCACGCCGCTGCTCCATTCGCTCTACTTTTACTTGAGGTTCCGCCCATTGGTCGGTTATCTGCAGGTTTTCATTCCATCCGACCTGTATAAACCGATCCCGCCGCCGCTTTTCTTTGCGTAAAAAGTCAATACACAAATTGGCGGCCAAACGACAAATCCACGTGGAAAAGCTGCTTTCCATCCGGAAAGTGGACAGCTTTCGATATGCCAAAAGGAACGACTCCTGTGCCAGGTCGCGAGCATCCTCTGGATTCCGTGTCATCCGCAAGGTCAAAGTATATACCTTTGTCTCGTGCTTCTGGACCAATATCCCAAACGCTTCTGCATCTCCCGCCTGGGCCAGACAAACCAGTTCCTTTTCTTCCACCGCAATCTCACCTCAATTCCCGCTTAATTCCCTCCGTGATACGATAAATGTCTTCCATTGACGAAATGTGACAAATCTGTTCTTTGAAATAGCCGGAGTAGGGTACCCCTTTCAGATACCACGCATAATGTCGCCGCGCTTCCAAACAGGCAATTTTCTCGCCCTTGTGCGCTTTTGCCAGCTCAAACTGACGGACGGCCACATCTACGCGCTGCCGCAGCGGAGGCAAAGGTGGAATCTCCTCTCCGCTCAGCGCTGCCGCCGCTTGCTGGCACAGCCAGGGGTTGCCAAAGACGCCTCGCGCCACCATGGCAATATCGGCGCCAGTATATTTTAGAATGTGAACTGCCTCCTCACCGGAAAACACATCGCCGTTGGCGATCACCGGAATGGATACCGCCTGTTTCACTTCCCGGATGCAATTCCAGTCTGCCCGGCCGGAATACATTTGCGCCCGCGTTCTTCCATGAACACAAATAGCAGCCGCGCCGGCAGCCTCTACTGTTTTTGCCAAGGCTACCACGTTGAGATTTCCCTTATCCCAGCCTCGCCTTGTTTTCACGGTCACTGGTCGGCCGCCGGCACCGCGGACCACAGCTTCCACTACTTTTGCTGCTTTGTCCAAATCCTTCATCAGCGCACTTCCGTCCCCTGCGGCAACTACTTTCGGCACCGGACAGCCCATGTTGATATCGATGATATCTGCACCGGAATATTCTGCTGCCAAGCCCGCCGCTTCCTCCATACAGGCAGGATCGCTGCCGAAAATCTGGACGGCGCTGGGATGTTCTTCGGCTCCGATGGCCAAGAGCGGGAGCGTTTTTTTATCTTGATAGCAAAGTGCCTTGGCACTGACCATCTCGGTGCAGGTCATCCCTGCACCCAGCTCTCTGCAGATGGTGCGAAACGCCAGATCTGTTACGCCGGCCATAGGTGCCAGCGCCAGTTTCGATGCAATTTCCACCGTTCCAATGGTAACCGCCATCGCTTACTCCTCCCCTGCTTCGTGTTGCTGCTCCACCGCATCTTGCCAGTGATGCTGTAAAAACGCGTCGATCTTGGCCCAGTATCGTTCCGGTGCCATACGGGCAGACTCTGCATGCCCTGCTTTCGGTGTTACATACAGCTCTTTTGGTCCTTTTGCAGCTTCATACAGTTGATATACCATTTCCGACGGCACAAAGTCATCTTTTCCGCCGTGCATGAATAAAATAGGGAGATTCGTCTTCTTCACCGCTTCCAATGGTGCGGCATCCTCCAGGCGATATCTGGCCCGCAGGCGCGTTTCGGCAGACAGCAGAATGCGCGCAGGGACCAAAAGCGGAGAGATTTGATGCTCCGCCACATAGGATAATTCCTTCATTGCCGTTGTGTATCCGCAGTCTTCCACCACAGCCCGCACATTCGGCGGGAGGTTTTCTCCTGCGGCCAGCAAAACAGTGGCCGCACCCATAGACACGCCGTGGAGCACAATCTCTGCCTCCGGATCCTTCCGGAGAATCCATTTAATCCAGCACACAATATCCAGCCTGTCCGGCCAGCCCATCCCAATATAAGTTCCCTCGCTGGCACCATGCCCGCGCAGCGCCGGCAGCAGTACAGAATACCCCCGCTTTGCGTATGCCTGGCCATATGGGTGCATTCGTTCCGGTTTTCCCCGGTACCCATGTACGCAAATGGCCCATCGATGTCCCTGTTCCGCTGGTCTGTAATATCCCCAAAGTGTCAAATGATCTTCACTTTGGCAGGTCACCGGCCTGTAAAATAGGGAAATGTCCTGTCCTGACTCTGCGTCGCCGCCGGAACGCTTTTCCGCTTTATCTGTTTTCAGCACACGCTGATACAGTATTTGCCCCAGCCCCCAGAGCGAAACGCCTACTGCTGCTGTGCCTGCCGCCAGACCCAAAAAAATACGGGATTTCTTTTTCATCCATTCGCTTCCTTTCTTCTTGTTCTGGCATTTTCATTTTGGATAGTATAACATAAAACCCGCTTTTCCTGCAACGAAATCGCCTCGCTTCTCATTTTGCATTTTTTGCGCCGTACGGCTTCAAATTTCTTTTCCGCTTTGCAGTGGTAAATTTTTCCGTTCTCTACTATTTACATAACAGTTATTTTGTGGTATTATTTCGACACATTTCCAGGTTCTTCAGGGGCATTTTTCTTCTGCAGTTTTCTTTCCTTTTTGCATATTTGTGCTTTTGTTCCTGCATAATCTGGTTTTGTTGCAGAAGGAGGTTTCTTTTGGACGCTTTTTATACGCCAACGTCGTTATTTCCTGGCGCTTCCGTTGCCCTCCTCTGTCCCTCCAGCCCTGTTTCTGCACAGCGGCGGGAGGCGGCAGCACGCGCTGTCCGCGCTTTGGGCTTACACCCCGTTTTGTTTCCCAGCGCTTTTGCTGCCCGGGGACATCTGGCCGGCGAAGACGCTTTGCGGGCAGAAGACTTAAACCGCGCCTTTGCAGACCCTTCCATTCACGGCATTCTGGCCTTGCGGGGTGGTTTCGGCGCGCATCGCGTTCTCCCTCTGCTGGACTGGGACGCCATTCGGACCCATCCAAAATATTTCGGCGGCTACAGTGATATCACCGCATTGCATACAGCACTGAACCAGCGTTGTGGATTTGTGACTTATCACACCATTATGCCAGCCGCGAATGATGATTATCCTCTGGATGAATACTCCATGGACTTTCTCTGCCGTGCCCTGTTCGGCACATTGCACGGGCCTCTTGAAAACCCACCGGGGCAAGCCCTTCTCCCCTTGGCGGGCGGTGTGGCGGAAGGACCGCTATGCGGTGGAAATCTCTCTGTCATCGCCGCGTCCATCGGAACGCCGTTCCAGCTGGACACCGCGGGAAAAATCTTATTTTTAGAGGAAGTAAAAGAACCAAACCACCGGATTGATGCTCTGTTAACCCAGCTCCGCAACGCCGGACTGTTTGCGGAATGCGTCGGCATTTTATTAGGCGCATTCACGCCGCCGGCCCCCCCTTCCGAAACAGAATCGCTTTCTTTGGAAGAAATCTGGACCGATCTGCTTCCTTCTCATATCCCCATTATGGCCAATTTAGCCTGCGGTCACGTGCTGCCCTCCATGGCATTGCCAATGGGTGGCATTTGTCGGATGGATGCCGACCGCCGGACGCTGACCCTTTTGACAAAGGGACGGTGAACCGACTTTGACCGCCATTATCTGTGTTCCCAGGGCCGGCCTCATCCGGCAGCCAAACAACTGCCGGAAGCTGAATTCCGAACCAAAGCAGTGCAGATCGCCTGCTCCTATCGAGGCGTTCCTTATCGCTGGGGCGGAAAAACTCCGCTTGGCATCGCCTGTTCCGGTCTCTGTTCTCTCTCTTATCTTCTCTCTGCGGCGCCAGCCTGTTTGGATAAGAAAATGCAAAAAGCGTTCTGAACCGCCATTCGCGGTTCAGAACGCCTGCATTGCAAAGCAAACACATACTTTTCCCTGCTACGGTTCAATTTTCTTTCGATATTGATTCATGGAAACGGAAAACAGCTGTCCTGTGGTGGGTGGCGTGTAGGTGATGGCATTGGCACCTGCCGCAATGGTTTCCAAAATCGTTTCCTCTGTCGGGCCGCCGGTGGCAATAATAGGGAGCTCCGGATATCTGGCGCGAATTGCGCGTACAATCTCCGCGGTTTTTCCGGCGCCGGATACGTTGATAATATCTGCACCGGACTTCAGTCGGCTATCGACATCCTCTGCCTCCGACACCACTGTTACCACAACAGGGATATCCAGTTCCTGCTTCAGCCGCCCCACCGTTTCATTGCCCGTCGGGGAATTAACCACTACGCCAAACGCTCCTTCCGCTTCCGCATCAATGGCCAGCTGTATCACCCGTTCGCCCTTTGTGAGCCCTCCGCCCACCCCGGCAAATACCGGCATATCAGCGGCCAGCATCACCGCTCTCATAATGGCCGGCTGGGGCGTGAACGGATAAACTGCGATGATGGCATCTGCATTGATATTGCGGATAATTGCTACGTCTGTTGTGAAGGCTAAGGATTTAATGCGACGGCCAAACACACGAATTCCGGATGCCTTGCTGATACAAATCGGGACTTCTATCATATGATTACGCAGATTCCCCTGATACTGAGGCACAAATTTTGGTGTTTTTTCATTCGTGTTCATCGTGCTTGTCCCTCCAATCGTCTCAATTCTCGGTCTTCCAACTTCTCCATCTTTTTGATGGTGCTTGTTATCTTACCATATTTTTTCTGAAAAAGCGAATACAAGTCCTTGCAAAGTTCTATGTGCTTTTTTTAATTTATCTTACTTTTTCAGTGATTTCTCTTGATTTTTGTTCATTATGGCACTATATTTTTAAAATAGGGGTATTTTCTTAACTTTTCTCTTGGAAAGGTGGTGAATCAAATGTCTCTGGATGCAATCAAACAAATTACAGATGCAGAAGAAACCGCACGCCAGGCAAAGCTGGCTGCCGAAGCATCGGCCCGCGGGCTTTGTGCCAAGGCAGAGCAAATGGGCGCTCATGCTGTAGAAGAGGCACGAAGCAAAGCAGAAGCCACCGTGCGCGCCTGGATGACCCAGGCAGAAACCCAGGCCGCGGCAGAGGCAAAACAGGAAATCGCCGCGGCAGCCCGCACATGTGACCAGCTGAAAACAGCGGCAGAAGCCCGGCTGGACGACGCGGCTGCATGGATTGTAAGAAGGGTCGTGAATATGGCATGTCAATCGTAACAATGAAACGGTTCCGGATGGTGGGCCTGACCGCTGAGCAGGATGCTCTTCTGCAGGCATTGCTCCACATCGGCTGTGTGGAGATCAGCCAGCCGGATCAAAAACTGACAGATCCGGAATGGGCCGGTCTGCTGCGCCCCGGAAGCACCACGGTGCAGGATATCCGGGAGAACGCCAACAGCGTACGGAATGCGTTGTCTGCTCTGGATCAATATGCCCCTGTGAAATCCGGTTTGTTTACCAAGCGAAATTTCATTTCGGAAGCAGAATTTCTCAGCCCTGCCGCTTTGGAAAATGGATTGCAGACAGCGTCTGAAATCAGCGGCCACATGGCGGAGATCAACCTGCTGTACGGACAGGAAAATCGGTTGGCCACCCTGCGGGCCAGCTTGACTCCATGGAAATCGCTGGATGTTCCTCTGGCGCTTCCCTCCACCCCTCACGCGCAAATTACATTCGGTGTCTGTCCGGCAGAGGTCAGCCTTCCTCAGTTGGAGCAGTCGCTGGCCCAGGAGGCCCCGGGCAGCGCCCTGTTTCACGCCCATACCGATCGGGACCAGCATTATCTTATGGTCATCTGTCATCCGTCGGAAGAAGAAAACGTCTCCCAGGCACTGAAAGCCGTATCTTTCAGCCGCATTAC
This sequence comes from Oscillospiraceae bacterium, assembly GCA_017420125.1. Classification (GTDB taxonomy): domain Bacteria; phylum Bacillota; class Clostridia; order Oscillospirales; family Oscillospiraceae; genus RGIG529. Next base: position 10,200 of record JAFOJR010000064.1, read on the forward strand.
CTTCCAGGACGTACATGGAACAGCCGCAGAAAGCATTGCAGAAATCGACCGGAAAATGGCCCAGCTGGCTGCCCAGCGGGAAGTTCATGTGGAACTGATCCGTGAATATCAGAACGCACGGGAGGATTTGAAAGTCTGTGCCGATCGGCTGACCCAGTTGGAAACCAAGGAACTGGCAAAAGAACGGCTGCTCACCAATGGTACGATCTTCTTTGCGGAGGGCTGGCTCCCGCAGGAGGCAGAGTCTCAGCTTTCTACCGCATTGGCTCCGTTTACCTGCTCCTGTGAAACTGCGGACCCGGAAGAGGGTGAAACCCCACCCACCTTGCTGAAAAACTCCAATCTTGTCTCTACGATAAACGGCGTCACGGAAATGTACAGCCTGCCTGCCTATGGCAGCATTGATCCAAATCCGGTGACATTCCCGTTTTACGTGGTGTTTTTCGGAATGATGTTTGCCGATGTGGCATATGGTCTGATTCTATTTTTAGGAACGCATATCATTTTAAAGAAGTTCCGCCCAAAGGGGACAATGGGCGGTCTGATGCGGCTGATCCGCGTCTGCGGCGTTTCTACAATTTTCTGGGGACTGCTGTCCGGCAGCTTCTTCTCCGACGTCATTTCCGTAGTCGCAGATACCTTTTTCGGCGTTCCGGATTTCAAACTGTACATCCCTGTGCTGAATCCAGTGGAAAACCCTTTGCCGGTTCTGTATCTTTCTTTGGTTCTGGGTGCCATTCAGATTCTCTTTGGCATGGGAATCAAGGCGTATATGCTCATTCGGGACGGCCATGTGCTGGATGCCATTTTTGATGTGGGAAGCTGGTGGGTTTTGTTCGCCGGCATTGCTGTAGGTGTGCTGACAGGAAACTTCATCGTGTGCCTGATCGGTGTGGCCATGCTCATCCTCACACAGGGGCGCAAAAAGCCCACTGTTTTTGGGAAACTGGGCGGCGGCATCGGCAGCTTGTATGATATCACTTCCTATTTGGGCGATATTTTATCGTATTCCCGTTTGATGGCTCTGATGCTTGCAAGTTCTGTCATCGGAAGTCTGGTGAATATTTTGGGTGCCCTGGCCGGCAATATCTTTGTTTTTCTCCTCATCTTTGCAATCGGACATGCATTTAATATGGGGATCAATGTCATTGGCACATATGTTCATGCTGCCAGACTGCAGTATCTGGAATTTTTCGGAAAATTCTATCAGGACGGCGGCATTCCCTTCCGTCCCTTGACTTATAACACTCGTTATGTAGACATTATAAAGGAGGAATCATAGCATGGAATTTTTAGCAAATTGTGGAACACAAGTTGCCTTTCTCGGGGCAACTTTAGCAGTCGCCCTGGCCTGCGCCGGCTCCGGTATCGGCTGCGGCTCTGTGGGTGAAGCTGGTACTGGCGTTTTATCGGAAGATCCTGGCAAGTTCGCCTCTGTTCTGATTATGCAGATCCTTCCCGGCACGCAGGGCCTGTACGGCTTGGTAATCTGGTTCTTTGCCTTAATGAAAATGGGCTTTTTCAGCGGTTCTATCGCACCTCTGACCATTGGCCAGGGACTGGGCTATTTCGCTGCCTGCCTGCCCATCGGTATCGGCGGTCTGGTAACTGCCATCGCCCAGGGACGCTGCGCTGCCACCGGCGTGATGTTGATGGCCAAACGGCCGGAAGAAATGTCCAAAGGCATTGTCATGGCATTGATCATTGAGTTCTATGCCGTTCTGTGCCTGCTGGCTTCCTTCCTTATGCTGAACAGCTTTTAAGCCATTTGGCATGATGCGAAATGCAATATTCCACCATCGAAAGGATAGCAATTGATTATGGATGGTATTGAAACAATCACTGCACGGATTTTGCAGGATAATGAAGCAGAAATTCGCAAATTGACAGAACAATCTCAGGCTCAGGCGGCAGAAATTGAAGCCCGCTATGCAGCGGAAGCCACCGCCCTTTCGGAAGAAATTCTTCGCAAGGGAAAGCGCGCCGCCGAAGACCGGAAGGAACGCTTGTCCGGTGCAGCACAAATCGAAATCAAAAAGAACGTGCTGGCCATGAAGCAGTCTCTGTTGGAACAGGCTTTCCAAAGAGCGCTTTCCACTCTTACTTCTTTGCCGGAAGACGAATATGCAGCGCTTTTGGTAAACCTGGCAGTGTCTAACACCCGGATCGGGCAGGAACAACTCATCTTTTCTCAAGCAGACCGCACCCGCTATGGCAAAAAAGTGGTAACTGCGGCCAACAGCCGCTTGGAGCAAGCAGGCCGCACCGCCAAACTCACCCTTTCAGAAACCGTTCGGTCCATGAAAGGCGGTTTGATTTTGCGTGACGGCCAAGTCGAAGTCAACTGTACTTTTGAAACGATTCTCCGTTTGATGCGGAGAGATTCTGCCCACCAAGTGGCCGCCCTTTTGTTCCAATGACGGCGGCCTGAAAAGGAGGAATCCTTTTGGCAAAAAAAGTGAAAGATAAGGATTATTTATATACCAGTGCGCGGGTGCGGGCCATGGAGCATTCTCTGCTCAACCGCTCACGTATGGAACGGATGATGAAGGCCCGAAATCCCATGGAGGCCGCACGGGTGCTTACGGAATGCGGTTATCCGGAACTCCCCGCTGTAACCCAGGAAGCTGTGGATACCGTCATCGCACAGCAGCGGGCACAAACATATGACCTTTTGGGGACCATTGCGCCGGATGCTTCCGTTTTGGACGTATTTCGACTGAAATATGATTATCACAACGCAAAGGTGCTGCTCAAGACCTCTGTCACCGGCGAAAACGCCAACCGTCTTCTGATGGACATGGGGCGGGTGCCCGCCAAAACACTGGCAGAGAGCATTCTTCAGCGAGACCTGCGTCAGGTGCCGCCTCTTTTCCGGACAGCTATTGAAGAAGCACTGGAAACCCTGCGCACCACCGGTGATCCGCAGCGAACCGATATCATGCTGGACCGGGCATATTTCGACGAGATGGATGCCCTGGCCCGGCAGGCAAACAGCGATTTTTTACAGGGCTATGTCCGCATCTCCATTGATGCATCCAACCTTCGCTCTGCCGTGCGGGCCCAGCGGATGGGAAAATCACCGGATTTTTTGCGGATCATCCTGTTCTCCGGCGGCAATATCAGCCGGAACCGTATCTTTTCCGGATTGGCCACCGGCAGCACTTTGGACGCGCTGTATGCCGCTTCTCCCCTGAAAGAAGCAGCAGAAGAAGGTGTGGCCGCCGGAAAGGGACACAAACCCCTTACTCGATTTGAAACGCTGTGCGACAACGCGGTTTCCCGCTATCTGCGCAGCGCAAAATACAACAGCATCAGCGAAGCGCCCTTGATCTGTTATCTGGGTGCGAAGGAAACGGAGTTGACCGCCGTACGCATTTTGATGGCCGGCCAAATGGCGGGTCTTGCCCCGGAGGTGCTCCAGGAAAGGCTGCGTGAAATTGATGCATAGCATTGCAATCATAGGAGATCGAGACAGCGTTTTGGGCTTTCGGGCCTTGGGTCTCTCCGTCTTTTTCGCCGATACGGCGGAACAGGCAAGGCCCATTCTCCATAAATTGGCCCGAAGCGGCGTTCCTGTCATTTATCTCACAGAAGCCCTGGCCGTTCAAATGAAAGCAGAACTGGACCGGTATCAGGACGCGCCTTCGCCGTCCATCATTCCAATTCCCGGAAAAAGCGGCTCGCTGGGTTTTGGGATGAACCGTCTGAAAGACGCTGTGGAACGGGCAGTGGGCGCAGATATCCTTTGAACAAGGAAAGGAAGGACAACAAACGATGCGCAACGGCAAAGTGGTAAAAGTATCCGGCCCGCTGGTGGTTGCCACCGGCTTGGCCGATGCCAATATGGCCGACGTGGTACGCGTCGGAGAGCAGCGACTCATTGGCGAAATTTTAAATATGCAGGGGGACTCTGCCTCTATTCAGGTATATGAAGAAACCTCCGGTCTCGGCCCCGGTGCTGCGGTGGAGACCACCGGTGTCCCGCTTTCTGTGGAACTCGGCCCGGGCCTGGTGGAAACGATTTACGACGGCATTCAGCGGCCTCTGCGGCAGATTATGCAAATCGCCGGCCCCACGATTACAAGAGGTGTTGACGTCCCCTCGCTGGACCGGCAGAAAAAATGGGAATTCACCGCCACAGCCGCGGTGGGAGACTTCGTCACAGGCGGCGACATTCTGGGGACCGTGCAGGAGACTTCTCTGGTGCTGCATAAAATCATGGTCCCGCCCGGCTGGAGCGGCACGCTGACAGCCATCCAAAGCGGAACCTACACCGTGGAAGAATCCATCGGCTCATTAAAAACCCCTGCAGGAGAAACAAAAGAACTGACCATGCTGCAGCGTTGGCCCGTTCGGGTGGGACGGCCCTATCAGGCCAAATTCCCCCCTACAGCGCCTCTGTGCAGCGGTCAGCGGGTCATCGACACGTTGTTCCCCATCGCAAAAGGCGGCACCGCCGCCGTTCCTGGCCCCTTTGGCAGCGGTAAAACCGTGGTGCAGCATCAGCTGGCCAAATGGTCCGATGTGGATCTGGTGGTCTATATCGGCTGTGGTGAGCGGGGCAATGAAATGACCGACGTTTTAATGGAATTCCCCACGCTTTTCGACCCAAAAAGCGGCGAGCCTCTGATGAAACGAACCGTAATGGTCGCCAACACTTCTGACATGCCGGTGGCGGCTCGGGAGGCTTCCATCTATACAGGTATTACCATCGCAGAGTATTATCGAGATATGGGCTATGACGTAGCCGTCATCGCAGACTCCACCTCCCGCTGGGCGGAAGCTTTGCGGGAAATGTCCGGCCGGCTGGAGGAAATGCCGGGCGAAGAAGGCTATCCTGCTTATCTTTCTTCCCGCCTGGCGCAGTTTTACGAGCGGGCCGGCTGTATCTCCTGTCTTGGCTCCGACGAACGCCGCGGCTCTTTGACGGCCATCGGCGCCGTCTCCCCGCCGGGCGGCGATATTTCCGAACCCGTTTCGCAGGCAACCATGCGGATTGTCAAAGTGTTCTGGGGTCTGGATGCCAGCCTGGCCTATCGGCGTCACTTCCCTGCAATCAACTGGCTCAACTCCTACTCTCTGTATCAGGATGCTCTTCGCCCGTATTTCGAGGAAAATATTGGCCGCTCCTTTGTTCAGAATCGGGAATCCGCCTCCCGGTCATCGGGGGGAACTATGAAGAGACGGACCTGCTGGAAGCGCTCGGGCTGGAGGAACCCTACAGCCTGTTCACTGACGACGAAACGGACCTCCGGTCAGTGAC
>JAFOJR010000065.1 GCA_017420125.1 Oscillospiraceae bacterium
CAATACGATGATTTATCGTATGATTCGCGCGATAGAATAAAATTTTAAAAGTTTAGAATGAAATAAAATATTTTGAACGGAATCATAAAAAGAAGCGGCGAAAAACATTCGCCGCTTCTTCTTGCAAATTTTTATGAAGATAAAGCATCAAAGCACGCAGTGCCTTTTTTCTTCAGCCACCAAAGCAGGAAGACAAATCCAAAGCCGAGCAATATCGTGCACAAGAGGAGGAGCAACAGTGGAGAGAACAAATTGTGTAATAGAAAACAGAGTCCTCCTAATACAAGCAAGGTTGCCCAGCCGCCCAGCAAAGATAAAATGACGCTGGCACTTTGCTTGACGGGGGTTGTCTCGTTAATCCAATTTAAATTTGGACGCTTCAGGTTGATGGCCAGCCCCAGTGATGCGCAGAAGAAAACAAATAAAGCATTCCAGGATAAGATCAAAAAAGCCGTTAAAATATCAGGCAGGAGAACAACATTCACGGCGACAGCACAGAGCAGCGTAGGGGGAAGTCCAATCAACAAGTGTAGTTTTTCTTTTGCCCACAAGATATCCCAGGCAGAAAGAGGTGCGGACTGCACAACCCAAAGGCGTTTCCCTTCCAGAGAAACAGAGGGCGCAGTGATATCGATTGTAGCAACCATTAATCCAATGACACCACAGACCATCAACGGAATCCATTGCGAGAGATTTGGGACATAAGCAGAAATCTGTGGCAGAAATGTCCGAAGCCATCTGGCTTTGAAAAAGAGGAAACCTGCAAGGAGCAGAATGAAAACAACACCCAATCCACAGTTAAGCATATAGGTAGCATTGTTTTTAAAATAATGCAATTCTTTATGAAAAAGGGCTTTGCGCTGAGAAGTGGAACGATAAACAAGCTTTGATTGACGGCTCCGTATTGAGGACTCGCCGCGTTTTTTTGTAACGAGAGACAGGAAACTGCGAGACAAGATCCAATATACAATGGCGAAGATTGCCAAAACCATCCCTGCAAACAGCAGAAACGGAAGAATCTGGCCTTTTGCGGCAAGACCCATTTGATAAGCGGGAAACAAAGCGGTTTGAATGGTTTTGCCGATGGCAGATTGGTGAACCAAGATCAGCTGGAGATAATGAGAGGCGCGGGCGTAAAGATAATAATATCCGGCTAGAAATACCAAAGCCAACACTACGGTAAAAATGCTCTTATTCCCGCGGATGTGAGAAGCGAACAAAGCAACCAGCCAGCCCAAAAAACAGGAAGCGGCCAATGCAAACAATGGAAGAAGGAATAAGATCAATACTTGGAAAAGAAGAGAAAGAATCGTATTTGCACCTGTAGAATGATAAACTAAAATCGTTGGTACTAAAACTATTGCTTCGAACAAAAAGCTGGTCAAATAACAGATGGCCATTCGGGAAAACAAGATATTGGGAGGGGAGATTGGCATGGAAAGCAGCAATTCATTGTCCTTTGCGTGATAGAGAGCAGAATATGTGTGAAATACACTGCCAATGATGCCCAATGCAGTGGCAATTAGGCCCATTAAAGCGAAATACATCCAATCAAAACCTGTTTGGACCAATGGCGCACACAATGCCTGCGCCATTTGAAAAAAGAGAATCCCAAAAGAGAACATCACAAAAAGAAACAGCAGCGCATAAAGCAAGATACTGCTACCGGTTTTTCTCTTCTGCCGATTTCTTCTTTGCGACAGAGAAGAAATGAACTCCAGGAGCTGTTTTTTCAGCAAAGTTTTTTTCATAACGAATTATTCCTCCAGTTCAAGGAAGACGGCTTCCAATGAAGCATCGCCTTTTACCTCCTCCATGGTCCCAGATCTGATAAGGGCACCATCTTTGATGATGGCGATTTTGTCACAAAGCCGCTCAGCCACTTCCAATACATGAGTGGAGAAAAAAATTGCGCCGCCCTTTTGGCAAATGTCATGCATCAGTTCTTTTAAGATATGAGAAGATTTAGGATCCAGCCCAACAAAAGGTTCGTCCATGATGAGCAAAGAAGGTGCGTGGAGCAAAGCGGCAATAATAGTTAGCTTTTGTTTCATGCCATGGGAATAGGCGCTGATAGGTTGAGGCAAATTACCGGTTAATTGAAATAGGTCTGCATATTTCTGAATGCGCTCTTTACGAAGAGCAGAATTGATTTGAAAAACATCTG